>DAIOVD010000050.1:0-24347 GCA_036759185.1 Catalimonadaceae bacterium
GATTTAGGTTTGGTTTTTCAGGTAACTACCCAACCACTTTAATGTAGTTATTGGTAAACTTTCTTATCGTGAGTATTTTAAATTTACTGTCCTTATCTCTTAGTCTTGCTCTTGCCATTTACCTCATGGTAAGCTTAAGGACAAAAATGAATTCCAGGGACTCTACCATTCTGGTAGTTTGTTTTTTAATTTCTCTGGTTACTGTGATACCGGCATTGGTCATCAAATACACTGCTGCAGAACTTGGTTTTGACGAACACATAAACTCGTTGTTTGGTAGAATTGGTTTTTCTGTCTTCACTGCTTTCATAGATGAACTGAACAAGTACATTGTGATTATTGCATACGCATATCGGAGAAGGGAATTTGATGAGCCTCAGGCAGGAATCTTTGTTACCATGCTGATTGCTCTTGGATTTGTGACCGGTGATAATGCATGGCACATAATTCAGGCGGATAAATACGCCGATACCTGGCGAATTCTATCCTCCATTCCAATGTCAATGTTAGTAGGTGTCCTGATGGGTTTTTATTCAGGTATGAGTAAATATGGCCTCGATTCTGATGATCTCAGCTCATTTGGCCTTCGCATTAGAGGATTGGTAACTGCAACCTTATTTCATGGATTTTACAATTTCTTCCTTTTTATGGAAGAATACAATTCACTGATGACCCTGATTGTCATAGGAGCTCTGATCGTTCTTTTGCAGGTGGGTTTGTGTATTTTCCGTGCAAGAAGACTTCATTCCAGACTGGTTTACAGCAGAATGAGGAGAACAAAAAGCGGTTCCGGAGATATTTAGTTCCGGATTACTTTTCCACCGGTCAGAAGACTTTGTATCCGTTCAAGGGTCTTTCTCTCGCCTGTTAAGGACAGGAATGCCTCTCTTTCAAGATCCAGAAGATATTGTTCCGAGACATGTTGAGGGTAACTAAGGTCGCCGCCATTGATCACATAGCTCAGTTTCTCCACGACTTTCTGGTCGTGGTCGGAAATTTTGCCGGCAACCTTCATCGCATAAATACCTGCCTGGAATGTGGCCATTCCAGACCGTCCCAAAACCTTTATATCTTTTCTCTGAATTGGCTGAGAATATCCCGAATCTGCTAGATTGAGAGCAAATTCTTTCGCATCAGCAATCTGAAGTCGTTTGTTCATTGAAATACGGTCTCCCTGACGGAGAATTCCCATATCATACCCTTCAATGGCCGAAGTACTCACTTTTGCAGTGGCAATGTTCATGAAAGCATTCTGGAGACTGTTCAGCTCAACATCACCAGCTTCCATTTTCTGTGAAACCCGAAGCGCCATTTCTTTTGTCCCACCACCTCCGGGGATCACCCCAACACCAACTTCCACCAACCCCATGTAGGTTTCCGCTGCAGCCTGGACTCCATCCGCATGAAGTGTCATTTCACAGCCACCTCCCAGACTTAAACCGTGTGGAGCTACCACGACCGGAATTCCTGAATATCGCACACGCATCACCGTGTTCTGAAACTGACGGATCATCATGTCAATTTCATCGTATTCCTGTTCCATGGCATACATGAAAAGCAAACCCAGATTGGCTCCTGCGGAAAAATTGGGGCCCTGGTTTCCTATCACCAGCCCTCTGTAGCTTTTTTCTGCTATATCAAACGCCCTGTGAAGTCCTTCAATTACCTCTGATCCCAACGTATTCATTTTGGTGTGGAATTCAAGACATAAAATCTCGTCACCTAAATCATGCAAAGTGCTTCCTGCATTTTTGAATACTGGTTTTAGTTTCCTAAGGTCATCCAGTGTAATAGCACCTTTAATTCCAGATGAAGGCACATAGGTTGCTGTTGAAGGGCTCCATTCTTTCCGTCCGGTTTCATCCGATTGGTAAAATGACGGAGAGTCACTTTTTTCAAGGATTTCAATCCAGGTTGGAACCGGAAGCTGGTACTGACGAATCAGATTGATGCCTGTTTTTACACCCAACGCTTCCCAGGTTTCAAATGGCCCCATTTCCCAGCCAAATCCTGCCACCATTGCATCATCAATTCTGGAGACTTCATCGGCAATCTCCGGAATGCAGTTTGAAGCATATGAAAACAAGCCTGCCAGCATCTGACGGTAAAACTCACCAGCTGAATCAGTTCCTGAAATGAGAATTGTCCACCGATGACGGAGTTTTTCTATGGATTTGGTGCTTTCCAGTGTCGCAAATTTTACCTTCTGAGGCAGTTGGTAATCCAGTGTTTCCGGATTGAGTGTCCAGAATTCTTTTTCACCTTTCTCGTTCACCACTTTCTTGAAAAAACCCTGGCCAGTTTTATCTCCAAGCCATTTGTTCTCCGCCATTTTCCGGACGTAGTCGGGCACAATGAGTGCATTGTTTTTTAAGGCGGCATTCAGACCATCTGCTACTTTTATGAGAGTGTCAAGTCCGACCACATCTGCTGTACGAAATGTAGCGGATTTGGGATGACCAATCACTGGCCCCGTCAGTTTGTCTATTTCTTCAACTTTCAATCCCAGTTTCTGCTGAATAGCAATCACATCCAGCATTGAGAAAACGCCAATACGGTTGGCAATGAAAGCAGGTGTGTCCTTGCAAAGAACCGTGGTCTTTCCAAGAGTTTTCTGTCCATATGCATCCAGAAAAGCCACTACCTTGGGATCTGTTTTGGCAGTCGGTATGATCTCCAGCAATGGCAGATAGCGTGGGGGATTAAAAAAATGAGTTCCGCAGAAATGAGCCTGAAAATCATCACTCCGGCCTTTGGAAAGCCAGCTTAAAGGGATTCCGGATGTGTTAGAGGTAATCAGAGTGCCGGGTTTCCGGTGCATTTCAACTTTTGCATACAGACTTTGTTTGATTTCAAGGTTTTCCACCACAGCCTCCAGAATCCAGTCGCATGTGGAAATATCGGACAGGTTGTCTTCGAAGTTTCCGGTACTGATCCGCGATGAATAGGAAGAATGGAAAATTGGAGAGGGCGAAGATACCAGGGTGCTTTTTAAGGCATCATTTACAATCCGGTTACGGAAGGCGCTGGTTGATGGATCGACACCGGCTGCTTTGTCTTTATCGGTAAGTGAAGAAGGGACAATATCCAGCAAAACCACCTGAACACCTGCGTTGGCAAAATGACAGGCAATACGGCTGCCCATTACGCCGGATCCCAGGATGGCAACTTTCCGGATTCTTCTTTGGCTGTTATTGGTGGTGTTCATATGGTACTGTTGAAGAAGTAAGATTAGTCAGGATGGTGCTGAATGCAAAGATTATTGTTAAAAAAGGAAAGGATATATATCAATTCCTGCCAACATGTGCTGAAGGCCCAGGTAATCATACACAAAACCTGAAAGCAAACCTGCAAATACAATGAGATATCCCGGAACCCGCGTGAAATACAATAGCAGGAAGGTTCCGATCATAAAGGAAACATTGGTGCGGCTGATTTCCATGGGCTGGATGAGTATGAGTGCTGCGGTGGCCACAAGACCACAACTGACAGCGTTGATGCCTTCAAGAGACGCTTTCACAACACGGTATCGCTTCAGCTGGGCCCAGAAACGGTACACAAAAAAAATCAGTAAAGTGCCTGGCAAAAAAATACCGGCAGAAGAAACAGCCGATCCCAGCAACTGCCCCGTCAGACCTTCTGTTCTCATTGCAAAAACCCCTAGGTAACTTGTGAACGCAAACACAGGACCGGGCAATGCCTGAACAAAGGCGTATCCGGAAAGGAATTCCTCCTGTGTGAGATAATGCTTGAAGCTCACAAACTCGTTGAACATCAACGGAATCAGAACCTGCCCTCCGCCAAAGATCAGACTGCCATTCCGGTAAAAGTTCTCAAAAAGACGAATGCTTTTCCAGTTGGTAACCTGCCCCAGAATCGCCGCACCGATCAGAACACCAAAAAATAAAAAAATGTTGATCCAATGAATGTCAAACGGTTCATTGGCTTCTGATTTCTGAAGGTTTTTATAACGGATGGCCGTCAGTGCTCCACCGGTGAGAATGAGAAATGGCGTAATCCAGGGCGAATGGTAGTAAAACGAAACCATCACAGTACATAGCATCAGAGCCATTCCGGCGTTGCTTTTAATGGTAAACGATGCCAGACGAAATGCAGCATGTGTCACAAAACCAACCGCAATAGGCTGAAGGAATCGGGTGAAGCTAAGTGAAATATTGCTGTCCTGAAGTTGAACAAGGGTGAGAGCGGCAAATGTCATGAGGGCAACAGCCGGAGTAATCCAAATTAGCAAGGTTAGGATGGCCAGTCTGGGTCCACCGATTTTAAAGGCTGTGGCCGTGAGTGTCTGGGTTGAAGTCGGACCCGGAAGAATACTGCACAGAGCGTTCAGTTCGATGAGCTCGGAAGATGTGAGGTATTTTCGTTTATCAACCAGCAACTGCATGAACATCGTGAGATGAACCTGAGGTCCGCCGAATGACGTACAGGCCAGAATCCACACATCATTGAGGAAAATCCGGTAACGGATCTTATCCCGGGTGGTGATCTCCGGATGATCGGGGGTTGCTAAAAGATTATAAACACTTTTTGCCAATTTGGTTTACCAATAGTGGTGTTAATTGCCAGAGAAATTCATGCGATTGAATTCATCCTTCAAACCATTGCTTCCAGCCCATTCTCAATTGTCTGGCAGCCGTATTCAACCGTTGGCAAATTCAGATTTATGAATCAATCGGTCAAATATTTCTTTTGCATTTAGATGCTCAATAAAACTACGTCCATTTCGCTCCATTACATCCGGTACAAAGAAACCTCGGTGATAGCCCGTTTTTTTACCGAATCGTTTGGAATGCAGTCGTTTGTAATCAATGGAGTCCGGTCTGCCAAATCCAAAATATCTCCCTCTCTTCTCCAGCCTCTCAGTATTTGTGAACTGGTGCAATACCATGATGAAAAGAAAGACCTGCATCGCCTGAAAGAAATCCGGCCGGACCAGATTCTCAAATCCATTCCTTTTTCTCCCGGAAAAGCTGCCATTGCCATGTTTGTGGCCGAATTCCTGGGAAAGGTGCTTCACGAAGGGCAGGCCAACGATTCTCTATTTGGTTTGGTAAAAGAGTGGATTCTTGAACTTGACCAGAAGGAAAAGTCTTACGATTCCATGCACATTGCCCTTGTGTGGAATTCGTTGGGTCCGCTGGGTATATCACCCAATGACTGGCGGGATATTTTGCCAAAAGGAATTTTGCCAAATGAAGAACAGACAGCAGGTATTCAGTCTTTTTTTAATTGGATTGAACAAGGGGGTGAATCTGTCTCTGTTTCAGGAGCGATGAAACAGTGGATTCTTGATTTGTTGATTCATTATGTTCGCACTCACATGGAAGGCATGGGCAATATTCAGTCTCTCACGGTTTTACGGCAGGTGTTTTCCTGAGAGAATCGATAAACAGAGCGATTCTCTCGGAGACCTGTGTGGCACCTTTTGTGTTCATATGATCCGGGTCACTGAATAATCCAGGTGATCCGGCAAAAGAATCCCGCATCGAAAGTACCGGATAGCCTTTCATTTCATTTTTCAGGACAGTATCAACTTTCAACACCGCGGCATTCTCCTCACAGAACTTTCTGTATTCATCAGTCACCGGATACTGCACAAAAATCAGACGGATTCCTTCTGATTTGCACAGTGCCATCGTTTTTCGAAGAAACCTGATCTGAAAAGAATCGACGGCAGGATAAGAATGAAAATGACTTTGGTACCGGGCTGATGCAGATGCCATTCTTTCTTCTTCTTTTAGAGATCCGTAATCTTCTGCTGACGAAATAAAACCCAACGAGTCTGCTGTATAGGCATTTTTCTTCCATTGAGAAAAAATCCGGTAAAACTGCCCCGCATAAGGAAAATACCTTGCAGAAAGCCACCAACGGGTAAAGGACGGTTCCATCTTTTCTTCGCTCAGAAATGAAAATGAAATTCGGTCTGACCAATACACATCATCTAGTTCATGGCCCAACACCAACACATTTCCTTGTTCTGAAATGGAATGAAGTTCAGCCGGAAGAACCAGAATTTCCGGTTTTTGCTTCTCAGAAATCATCTGTTTCAGCCTGACATAATTGAGGAAGTAATTTTCAGAAGTTCCGGCAAAATTGAAACTGCCTGGAAGCATAGCCGGATTTACGCCCAGCATGGGATGCGAATCTCCAAAAAACCAGATCCGGGGAACAGACGTGTGCTTTTCAAAAAACGATTCTTTCTGACGGGCGATACTGTCTGAAGTCAGTACATTTCTGTACCAGAAGCAAAACAGAAAGTGTAAGGCCACTATCACTACAACAGGAATCAGGACCCGGTTTGTCTTCATCAGAATTGAAAATAGATAAAATCCTGCCCTTTAAAATGCCCGAACCAGAGCACGGTAAACAATGTGGCAATCAGAAAAAGGGTCTGCAAATTCATTGATAAGGTCCTTCCGGAAAGCCATTCTTTGTTCTGAATCGCTTCCCAGAACCAAAGTAAACAGATGCCGGCGACAGATAGCAGTAACTCTGAATTGGAATGAAATAAATTGAAATCAGACAGGGTCCAGAATGATGCTGAGGATACTGCCTGTTTGAAAAACAGAATATCGGACCATGAATTTACCCTGAAGAAAAACCAACCGGTGAATACCCACATCAAGGTGATGGCAAAATGAAAGATGCCAGGATTCTTTTCTGGTTTTGGGCCGGTGAAGATTCGTTCTGCCACCAGTCCGAATCCATGCCAGAGTCCCCAGATTAAAAAGGTCCAGTTCGCTCCATGCCATAATCCACTTAAAGCGAACACGGTAAGTAGATTGAAGTGCATTTTCCATTTGCCTTCCCTGTTTCCTCCAAGTGGATAATACACATAATCCCGAAACCATCCGGAAAGGGAAATATGCCACCTGCGCCAGAAATCAGCCAGTGTTCGGGATAGATAGGGACGATTGAAATTCTTCATCAGATCCACACCAAAAAATAGGGAAATGCCTCTGGCAATGTCGGTGTAGCCAGAGAAATCGCAATAAATCTGAAAGCCAAAGAAGAAAGTTGCCACTAAAAGCTGAGGCGCCGTCGCTTCACCGGGATGGTTAAAAGCAGCATCCACAAAAACACCAAGCCGGTCGGCCAGTAACAGTTTTTTCGCGAAACCGGAAGCCATCAACCAAAGTCCCGGCATCCATTTCACATCAATATCATGCTTAAAATCCTTCAGTTGTTTCAGGAGGTGAGGGGCCCGTTCAATCGGACCGGCAACGAGTTGAGGAAAGAATGTGATGAAGAGAAGGAAGGACGAATACGACTTTTCTGCCGGCAACCTGTTTCGGTATACATCGACCACATACCCCATTGCCTGAAACGTATAAAACGAGATTCCCACAGGGAGAACCACATTGAGCCAGGCCGGAAGGTTTTCATCGTCAGCAAAAAACGATTCACCCAGAAACTTCCCGTATTTGAAAAAAAGAAGAATCGACAGGTTCCCGGCAAGACTCAGAAGCAGAAACAAACGTTTTTTCTTTTGGTCTTCGTGTTGTCCAATCTGTATGGCCGCCCAGTAATCGATCGATGAAGATGCCAGCAGCAAAACCAGATATGACCATTTCCAGTAACCATAGAAAAACAAACTTGCCCCCAGCAGAAGATACTGACGGAATAAATTGTTATTCACGAGGTGGAACAACATTACCACCATGGCCAGAAACAAAGGAAATTCCAGGGAATTGAACAGCATGAAAATACGATTTCCGGGCTGCCAATGTGATTGCAGTCACAGGAAATGCCCTGCAAAGGTTTGGAATTTGTCAGGATTAACAAACGGTCATATTCTTACCAGATCGGAAAGCTGTTTTCTGTATCGAAAGGTTCAGCATATTTCCGTTCCTTTGCGGCCCGAAATACATGGTGGTACCGGCATTCCTTCTTTTTACACAGTCTTTCACAGCGAACAATGGGCGGACCGAATCCCATTCACAGGATCCCGTTTTTCCTAAGGACAGTACCGAAATTTATAGACTGTTGTTCTTTTCACTGCTCAGTTAACCCATGTGGCGTACCCTTCGCAATCTGATTTTTGGAGGAGTGGCGTCCAAAGTTTTACTCGGGCTCGCCAACGTTTTCATCATTAAATATCTGTCTAAGCAGGATTATGCTCAGGTTGCCAACTTCCTGTTTATTCAGTCGATGATTTCCGGTCTGTTCTTTTCACCATTCCTTCTGTCTTCGGTTGTTGGAGCCAACCTGTTTGGGGTGCAGAATTCCCGACGGTTGTTTTCAGCGTTGAATCTCATTCAGATCTGTCTGGTCACCGTCCTTTTTCTGGGAGCTTTGGGTTATGGAGAATCTCTGTCTGTTGATTTGTTTAAGAAAACGGAATTCTACCATTCCCTCATTCTGGGTCTGCTGTCGAGTATATTTCTCACTTTTCAGAATGTGATTTTATCTCAGCATCAGGCCAACGAATCCTACAAATCCTATAACATCATCAACATTCTCCGGCCACTTATTCTCATACTGATGCTGGTGGGACTGAAGTTGACGGACATGTTGAATTTCTGGACAACATCCATGGCTTTTCTCATTTCGATCCTGCTTTCAGTAGGAGGGGAGCTTCGTTTTTTAATGGAAGCAATACGCTTGAAAGGGTTGATTTTCAGATTTAAACAGTTTGTCTGGTTCTGGAAAACGTTGCAATACCTGATACTCTTCTTTTTCATTCGGGCAACACTTGATCATGTGGCAACTTTTATGGTAAGCCGGTATTTCTCTCTGGACGACAACGCCAGTTACGGAGTTGCCTTTCGTTACTACGCCATGGTGGACCTGATCATTTTTTCTGCCCACATCGCCTTTATTAACTCGTTTACCAAAGACGAAGAATCTGTAAGCAAGCGAAAGTTTGTGAACTGGATGAAAGCCACAGGTGCGGTTTCCGTGGTAGGGCTGGCTTTGTTGTTTGTGGCAAAACCGGTTTTTATTCTCATCAATGGGGAAAAATATGCCGATGCCTATCCCATATTTGCAGCGTTTATGAGCGGATTGGTGGTCTATCTTTGTTTCAGTCCCGTCATTTATGGCATGGCCAGGAAAAAGGCATTTAAACTATTATTCATTTTAAGTCTGATGGCTTTTGTCTTTCAGCTTGGGATGACCGCGTATGCTGCCCACGTTCAGAGTCTGGTCCTAATGGCTACTGTATCTGTGATGGCCCGGGGATTCATTTACTTATCATCGGTTTATTTCTATTTCAGAAAGGCATGAGGGGAATGTTGAAAATCCTGATTTTCCTGGTGTTTGTGACCAGTTCGTTTGACATTCTGCTCAATCTCAATCTGGGAGGTTTTAATGTCAGGACATGTTATCTGGCAGCATTTGCATTTATATTTATCTATGCCGGGCAATTTAAAGATGCTTCGCGATTCAGGTTTATTGGAATTGGTTCGTTTTTAATCTGGTTTCTGTTTATCACAGCATTCGTGTGGAATACCCAGTTTCTTATGAGAAACATAGGCTATGTGGCCTGGTTGTGTTTCAATATGTTTGCCTGTTATGCCATATACAAATATAGCCAGCTCAAATCCGCCAATGATCTGATCAGAATTTATGTGCTCAGTTTTTTTGTGATGGCATTGGTTGGGTTGGCTCAGTTTATGCTTAGTACCGTGGGAATCCATGTGTTGATCACTATGTGGTGGAAAATCAATAAAATTCCCAGAGTAAATGCATTGTCCTATGAGCCAAGTTATTACGCTACTTATCTTCTGATTGGTTTTGTGTTTTTGTATTTCACTCAGCGAAGAGGAATCTGGTTTTTCAAACAGAAAATGCAGATTCTCATTCTCTCTACTGTGGCAATCGCAATATTTCTAAGTACCAGCCGGATGGGTATTCTATTTATGGTTTCCATTCTGCTATACGATTTTGCTAAATTAATGATCCGGGCATTGTTCACCTGGCGAATTTCAAGGGTTAATTTTTTCATAGCGATTTTCTTTATAGGAGCTATGGCTACTGTCGTCGGTCGGATTCTGATCGACGAGAAGCAACGAAAACTTTATCTGGCAGGTACAGGCATCGAATCCACTGCAAGTCATTCGAAAGATGCCCGTATATGGCAAATGAATAATGTACTTCTCATATTTCAGGAAAGCCCTATTGTTGGTTATTCTTTGGGTGGTATTGCTCCGGCAATTGCCAAACATTACTCCAACAAAACCACTGATCTGAAAAAAGCCAAAGAATATGAAGGACTCAATATTTTTCTTGAAGTGCTGGCTGCCAGCGGAATTTTCGGTTTTTTGTTTTTCTGTTCATGGCTCTTTCAGTTGTTCAGAGCCAATATAAAACTGTCAGGTATTCTTCGGCTGCATGGTTATGCAAGGGAATCCGGAATCCTGGATGCTCTGCGATATGCCCTGATTGCAGAACTTCTCATCCTGGTCCTGAGTCAGAACATACTCAGACCCTACCTTTGGATTTTGATTGGTGTGACAAATGCTCTTTATTTCCGGTTCAAAGACCAATTGAACAAGGTTTCAACATCTCAATCCTGATTTTTTTTGGAAGAATATCTCCACATACAAGACACATTTAAAAAGCTCAGGGTGGCCATTGTTCATGAATGGTTTGTGAACCATGCCGGCTCTGAAAAAGTGGTGGAGCAAATGGTGAAGATTTTCCCCGAAGCTGACCTTTTTGCACTTGTGGATTTTCTCTCACCGGAGCAGCGTAAGTTTATTGCTGGCAAGTCAGTTAATACGTCTTTCATACAGCGACTTCCATTTGCAAGGAAGTCTTTCCGGAATTACTTTCCATTGTTTCCTCTGGCGGTAGAATCCCATGATTTACGTGCCTATGACCTCATCATTTCCAGTTCGCACATGGTTTCGA
Source organism: Catalimonadaceae bacterium (assembly GCA_036759185.1). Lineage (GTDB taxonomy): Bacteria > Bacteroidota > Bacteroidia > Cytophagales > Flexibacteraceae > CAMDMI01. The sequence goes on from DAIOVD010000050.1 coordinate 10,879, forward strand.
AAGGAGTAATCTCCAATCAAAACCAGATGCATATCTGCTATTGCCATAGTCCTTGCCGCTATGCCTGGGACCTGTACCACCAGTACCTGGAAGAAGCAGGTTTAAAATCAGGTTTGAAAGGGTTGATCGCCAGGTTTTTTCTTCACAAATTACGTGTATGGGATATTATCAGTCTTAACCGTGTCACCCATTTCATTGCCAATTCCAGCTATATAGGAAATCGCATACGTCATGTATACCGCCGGGAATCAGATGTGGTGTACCCGCCGGTCGATGTTGAACGTTTTCAGGTTCAGGCGGAAAAAGGAAGCTACTATTTTGCTGCCAGTCGTCTGGTCCCTTATAAAAAAATGGACGTCATCGTACGTGCATTTCGCCGGATGCCGGACAAAAAACTCATTGTTGTCGGTTCTGGAAACGATGAAATGAACCTTCGGAGCGAAGCCACGTCCAATATTGAATTTCGGTCTGAGGCAGGCTCCAAAGAATTTCTGCAGTTGATGTCGGGTGCCAAAGCGTTTGTATTTGCTGCTGAAGAAGATTTTGGGATTACCATGGCCGAAGCACTTGCCTGCGGAACACCGGTGATCGCATTTGGCCGGGGCGGTGCCGTTGAAATTGTGGATGATGGAAAATCGGGTTGCCTTTTCTCCCATCAAACAAGTGAGAGCCTGATCGATGCCGTCATTAGGTTCGAGAAAGATGGTCTGGAATGGAACACAAGTCAGATTTCAGCATCAGCAGACCGGTTTTCTAACCGTAATTTCAGGGAAAATCTAGCCTTACTGATTTGGGAAAAATGGCGGCAATCGGGACGGTAGCAGCATTCTTCACGGACAGGAAACTGGGTAGCCAGCTTTCCTGGCTTGGCGTGTTCCTTTGGGCTCTGGCTTTACCTTTCGCTCAGGCTCAGCAAACCCGGTTTACTTCCATCTTTTTATTTACAATTCTTGGTGGATTTCTCATTTCCTGTTTACGTAATGGATTCTCCATTTTTCAGGTTTCTTTTCGTCAGACTCTAGCCTGTATTCCTTTTGCCGCACTGGCGTTGATTCCACTTTTACATGGGGTGAGTGGCGACACTGGCAAAGAAATTGTTATGCGGGCTCCTCTGTTCATTATTCCGTGGATTTTATTGTACCAGTCAAGCCAATGGGATCCCAAAAGTCGCTGGTGGGTGGGAGTTGCTTTTCTGTTTTCGTACGGAATATGTACGCTTTATCTGCTTTCGTTTGGGCCCTCAGAAGTCTACCATTTTGTTCGGAGTGAACAGGAATTCAGTCCTATGTTTTTGATTTCCCGTCCGTATTACGGGCTGGTGACCGGCATTGCTTACTTTGTATGGGTAGGGTTGATCGATCCTCGTCCGAAATCCGGCTTTCGGGATTTTCTTTTGTTTCTTTTGTTTGCATTCTGGATGTGGGTTGTTCTCACCAAAATTGCACTGCTGGCTTTTATTGCCTGCTTTGTAGTTTTTGTTCTGATTCAGAACAGGAAAAATTCGACATTCTTAGCAACATCCTTTGCTCTGGGATTCATTTTGGCATCCGTTCTGGGTTACAAAGTGTTCCATTCGAAAGTGCTCAAAGAAATGCGGGAACTGGGAGGCATCAATTATTCCACGTTGCCCAAAACGTATTCCAACAGTATCAACAACCGTCTTATTCTTTGGAAAGCTTCAGCTGCGATTCTTACAGACGGAACGCATTGGATCACAGGGTATTCTCCGGAAGAACTTCAACTTGCCCTTGATAAGAAAGTCGGAGAATACAATTCTTATCTCACCACACGCCATCTGAATCCGCATAACCAGCTTCTGTCGATGATTTTGAAATACGGACTGGCAGGATTTGTCCTTTTTATACTTTTTTGGAGTATAAGGTTCAGGAGAAGCTACTCAGATTCTCACCCTGGCATATTTACAGTCTGGCTGTTTTGCTTTTTCTGCAGTATGACCGAAATATACCTGGATCGGGAAATGGGCATTCAATTGTACATACTTTTGTTTTTCATTTCCACATTACCAAGGAATCCAAAACCGTCTGCTTCTCAAATCCTTCATTAGCCAGGCAATCAAAAAACGGACATAACCGGTTCCTTTCTATATTTTTGTCACGTGCCACAGCGTAATCCACTTATTCAGGAGCTCTTCCAAACCGGAATGATTGAAGAATACTGTCTGGGAATTCTCCCGGCAGAAGAGGTTCGCTCACTGGAGAAAAAGATGGAAGAAATTCCGGAACTGAAAACTGCTGTTGACGAGTTTCGACAGAAACAGTCAATGCGCAATTTGCCGGATTTGTCTGGTCTCATCTGGAATCAGATCCGGGAGAAAGTGAATTCGATTCCCGTCACCGAGACACCTCAGGACACTGGTATTCTATCCCGCCACACAAAACTTGATAGCCTGAGAAAAGAAATAGGGGATCTTACCGTTCCTCAAAATGATGAAAACATCACGATGGTGCCATTTCGGAATGTGCTTGGTTTTGAACAGTTTCTGGTGCGGGTACGGCAATTTGTTCCGGAAGAAATCCATGAAGACCTTTTGGAGAGTTTTTACATTCTGGAGGGCACCTGTACATGTTTTGTTGGCGAAAAACAGCATCAACTGACAGCCGGAGGATTTCTTGAGATTCCGATGTTTATCCCACACTCGGTTAAGATCACCTCCGAAAAACCAGTCTTGGCCATTCTTCAGCGAGGCATCATTTACTAGCCGGAAATGGAAGATTTCGTTGTGCTGTTTCTGATTCCACTTCTGGCTTTGTTGTTGCCTTTGTTTGGATTGAAACCAATTCATGAACGGACGGCATTGTTATTTTTTCTGGCACTTTATCTGGTATTCATCGTCTGGGTTCCGGCCACCGATCGATGGATGGGCATCCAATCGTTTTTTGGATATACATTATCATGGAATCCTGCACTTGATCGTCTGATTTGTGGAATTTATGGCCTTGCCATCGCGTCTTTCTGGGCCGGGTATTTTTTTTTTATCAGACTTCCCATTTCCGGGAAATTTCCTCAAACCAACCTCCGAAAGAAGAACATGACAGGTGTTTTGTACGGAATTCAGATTCTGATCTGGGGATTGGTTTTATGGAATGTCATTTCCTCCGGTATGTCGGTTTCTGGAATTCTGAATCCCGGCAACCAAAATGAAAAAGATATTCTATTCAGTGCCGAATGGCGCTATCCGTGGATCGATCTGCTAAGCAACGTGCTGCCTGTCTGCCTGTTTCTTCAGTATTATTTAAAACCCCGATTTTCACCCGTTTGGATATTCTTTTTCGCAATCTGGCTCGGTTTTAGTCTCCTTGGTGGCTGGCGGTACCGGATCATTCTATTCTGCTTGTTTTTTGTCCTTCACTTCCTGACAAATCGCAAATGGAATCTCCGTATCTGGATTCCGGCTGCTTTTCTGCTGACAGTTTCCATGGCCTGGCTTACCCTGAATCGTATGGCCATTGCCAAACGACAGTTTCATCTGATCACATTTGACATGAGGCAGTTTGATTTCGCTGCATTCAACATGGAATTTTCCAATTCCAGAACGTTTCGGGCAAGTCTTGAACATATGGAGAAAATGCAGGCCGGCCATCCTGGTATTTCCGCATGGACGGATGTAATCTCCAATAAGTTCCAGGACCGGAGCTCATTCCCGAATGGAAAAAGGCCCAAACCCTGGATACTGGATGCCACCAAATCATGGATTCCTCCAGGCTGGCCATGGAATCCAAACCCGGCGGTTTCGCAACTGGAAGAATTTTTTCTCACATTTGGTTGGCTTGGCATGGCATTGGGCATGTTCCTGATCGGTTGCTGGGTGAGGTTACTTGATTCAAATCGAACCAATTTGCTTTGGAATGCATTTCGCATTGTTGGGACTGCCCTGCTTTTCCAATGGGTCAGTCGAGGATTTTTCCTGTTTCAGTTCCAAATTACCCTTGTTTGCCTTATCCCGTTTGCGGTATTGATGGTTCTGGGTTCATATTTGCCCGATGATTCAACACCAGACAAGGCTTGACCATTACGATAACCGCTGGTATAAACCAGGTGGAAATCCGCTGAGCCGGTTGATCTGGTTTTTTGTGAATCACTTGTTTCTCAACTCAGCACTGTTTCCGGTTTCTTCATTTAAAGTCATGCTGCTCCGAATGTTTGGTGCAAAAATCGGTCAGGGAGTGGTGATCAAACCGACCGTCAACATAAAGTATCCCTGGAATCTAATCATTGGAAATCATGTCTGGATTGGAGAAGAAGTCTGGATCGATAATCTGGGTCAGGTCTCGATCGGTGATCATGCCTGTATTTCACAGGGTGCCCTGCTTCTATGTGGAAATCACAACTACCGGAAGCCTACCTTTGATCTGATGGTGGGAAATATCACCCTCGAAGAAGGTGCCTGGGTGGGGGCCAAAGCTATAGTGGGTCCAGGTGTTACAATGAAATCTCATGCAGTATTGTCGGCTGGTAGTGTTGCCGGATCGGACCTTGAGTCCTGGTCTATATACAGAGGAAATCCGGCTCAACTGATACGAAAACGAACGTCCGATGAACATAAGTGAGCAACTAAACCACCGGGTGTTTTCGTTCACTGTTGTCACAGTGTCATTCAATAATGTCACCACCATTCGGCAAACCATCGAATCGGTGCTGGCGCAGACACATCCGGATATCGAGTATATTATTGTGGACGGCGCCTCTACAGACGGTACCGTTGACATCATTAAGGAATATGGAGACCGGATCACCTGGATTTCGGAACCCGATCGTGGACTCTATTTCGCCATGAACAAAGGCTGGAAAATGGCAACCGGTGAATATCTCGGCTATTTGAATGCAGACGATTTCTTCAACCGGAATGATGTGATCGAATCCATGGTCCGGGAGTTACGAGTGAACCCTCAGATCTTCGCTTTTTATGGTGATCTGGCTTACGTGAAGGCAGACGATACCTCTAAAATTGTGCGGTACTGGAAAGCAGGTTCTTATTGGCGCTATTCGTTTTTGTTTGGCTGGATGCCTCCGCATCCGACTTTTTATGCGAAACGACTGGCGATCAAAGCGGTAAATGGTTTCCGTGCTCAGGAATTTAAAAGTGCAGCCGATTATCAGTTGATGCTGGGACTTTTGTACAAAGAGAGGATTCCGGCCCACTACATCCCCATTCTGATGGTCCGGATGCGGGTCGGAGGAATCAGCAACAGCAGTTTTAAAAACCGGTTGCGTGCATTGCGGGAAGACCGCCGTGCCTGGAAAGTGTACGGCCTGATCTGTTGGTTCCCGACACTTATCCTGAAGCCCCTCCGGAAAATCTATCAATATTTTTACCGGCCCAAAGACGAAAACATTTTGTAGTCGGTTCTGATTAAATCAAAAATGAAGATTTACACCAAAACCGGCGATACCGGCAAGACCTCACTTGTTGAGGGAACACGTATTTCAAAGTCCCACCTTCGGATAGAAGCCTATGGAAATGTGGATGAGCTCAACAGTTTTCTTGGTTTGCTGGCCGACCAGGAAGCGAACCGTAACCGGTATCCTTTGCTCAAATCCATTCAGGACAATCTCTTTGTCATTGGTTCCAATCTTGCCAGTGATCCATCAAAAAAATCAGCCAAAGTGCCACCTGTTGAAGCAGGTGACATCGAATTGCTGGAAACCGAAATGGACCGGATGGACCAGCAATTGCCCGAACTCCGGCATTTTGTATTGCCGGGTGGCCATCCGGCGGCGAGTATGGCGCATGTTTGCCGGACTGTTTGCCGTCGTGCAGAACGGGGTGTGATACGGCTGGCGGATCACGATGAAGTACCAGATCGGGTGGTGATGTATCTCAACCGCTTATCCGACTATTTTTTCGTGCTGTCGCGGATGATTTGCTTTGAGCAAAAGGTGGATGAAGTGAAGTGGGTCCCGAAAAAATCTGGCGAATAGGAGAGAGGTGGGTGGCGGATTTCCGGAAACATTGCCACCAAATGGACAGGGATATTTTCAATCCTGCTCCGGGATTTATCCAAAGTGCACACCAACTTTGGAACAATAGTCTGATTTTATTATTCCGTTCCCTTGTTTGCCACTTGCATTCTCCGACCTTTGCGGCATGAATCTTCAAAATGCGAAAGTCCTGCTGACAGGTGGCTCTTCCGGAATCGGGTACGAAACCGCACATCGGTTGAAACTCGCCGGAGCCCAGGTCTGTATCACCGGACGCAACCCTGAAAAACTATTTAAAGCGGCTACTGAACTTGGAGTTCACCGCATTCTGGCTGATACGGCCTCCGAAGAGGATGTGATCCGTTCTGTTGCAGAGGCAAAATCCCTCATGGGCGGCCTCAACGTTCTCATTAACAACGCTGCATACGGTTACATTTCTCCTTTACCCGAAATTGAAGTGGCACAATTCGATGCCATGATGAATACAAATGTTCGTGGCGCCATGCTGATGGGGCGGGAAGCTTCGAAGATTTTCATTGAACAGAAATACGGCAACATCATCAATATTTCAAGTACGGCCGGACTTCACGGCACACTGAACGGAACCCCCTATGTTGCATCCAAATTTGCTTTGAAAGGAATGACAGAAAGCTGGAGGCTGGAATTGCGGAAACACAATATTCGTGTGATGCTGATCAATCCATCTGAAGTTCAGACCAATTTTGCCATAAACGCTGGTTTTGAAGCGAAACCATTCAATTCCACCAAACTGGAAGCACAGGAAATTGCCCACGTTGTGCTCGCTATGCTTCAGATGCGGGATGTTGGTTTCATCACCGAAGCCACGGTGTTTGCAACCAATCCTGTAGGATAAATCAAGTTCAAAATTCAAAGTTTTAAGTTCAAAGTCAGTCGTATATCGGGTGGTTGTGATAGACAGACAATGAATTGAATTAAACCAACCTGCGGTTCTGAATCGGTTTGAAAATGTTGAGGGCAAATGTCAGCAGGGTTTTCTACCGCATTATGAAGAACCATCCTGAGATTTAATTCGATTTCAACTGGTTCAGGTGTTGATTATTTATTGTATCCGAAAAGAGGATATCGAAGAGCATCAAAAAAATCAGATAAAATTTCTGGCTGGATTACAACCAAAAGTCCAGGTGAACTGTCTCTTTGAATAAGAGCAGTGATCCGTTGTCAGTCTGGTCATTGCTGCCGTTCCGGAGTCCGTCAATGACTGACAGACAGACTCTCCGGTAACGTATTTCATTCCATTTTTTAGTTCACAAAAACATGTATTGCCATGAAAAAGTTCATTATGAGCCTGGTATTGCTATGTTCAATCATTGCTGGGTTACCTTGCCTTGGGCAGGAGAAATTGTTTACACTCAAATTAAATATTCAGAATAAAGAGACGAAAGAAGCAGTTGCGTTTGCAAATGTGAGAGTGCTTGGAGATTCAAATCGGTTGGTCAGAAATGCAATTTCAGATATCAACGGGAAGATAAAATTTAAGTTGAAAGCAGGTAAATATGACTTTGTGGCGAATTCTGCCGGGTTTAAAAAATACAGGCTCCAGAAAGTAAGCATTCCAAAAACAAAAGAAATAACAATTGACTTAGTAGAAGAGGCGACCACAATGAAAGCAGTCGAAATAAAAGCATTCAAAGAACCTCTTATTGGAATTTCATCCGGAGAATGCCAAAGGCTTTCATCAGAGCAAATCACAAAAATCCCAACCCGGAATCCATCTGATATGGTTGCCACTTTTTTCAGTGGCCGTCGCAAACGAAAAGAGAAATCAGTTCCTGCTATTCAGGTAGTTGAATCAAAGGCGTATCAGGCCAATGTTTCCGGCGAAGGGTATAAGAAAATGTCCGAAAACCCTTTTCTCAAAACATCCCGGAATCCGCTCTCCACTTTCAGCATCGATGTTGACAGGGCTTCCTACACCAACATCAGGAGGTTTCTCAATTCGGGTAGCCTGCCTCCGCCCGAAGCCATCCGTCTGGAAGAAATGGTGAATTATTTTACCTACGATTTTTCCACTCCCGAAGGCAATGAACCGTTTGCCGTCAAAATGGAATACACACAATGCCCTTGGAACAAAAAACACGATCTGGTCCACATTGGAATTCAGGGTAAAAAAGTGCGAAAAGAAAAAATGCCGCCCAACAATCTGGTTTTTCTGGTGGATGTTTCCGGTTCGATGGATGAACCAAATAAGTTGCCACTGGTGAAATCCTGTCTCCACATGCTGGTGAATCAAATGAGGCCGGAGGATAAGATCGCCCTTGTAGTCTACGCCGGAGCCGCTGGCCTGGTTCTTTCCTCCACTTCCGGTGACAATAAAAACAAAATCTCAGACGCGATTGACGGCCTCAGTGCGGGTGGTTCCACAGCCGGTGGTGAAGGGATTCTGCTGGCCTATGCCATTGCCAGAGAGAACTTTCTGAAGGAAGGAAACAACCGTGTTCTGCTTGCCACTGATGGCGATTTTAATGTGGGGGTTTCGGATGACGGCGAATTGGAAAAGCTCATTGAAGATAAGCGGAAAGAAAAAGTCTACCTCAGTGTTCTGGGCTTTGGTACAGGTAACTACAAGGATTCGAAAATGGAAATGCTGGCCGACAAGGGAAATGGAAACTATGCCTACATCGACAATATGCTCGAAGGTCAGAAAGTACTGGTGAACGAAATGACCGGCACACTTCTCACCATCGCTAAGGATGTGAAAATTCAGGTGGAGTTCAATCCCGACAAAGTCAAGAAATACCGCCTGCTGGGCTATGAAAACAGAGCATTGGAAGACAAAGATTTCAACAATGACCAAAAAGATGCCGGAGAACTCGGAGCAGGAAATTCAGTTACAGCGCTTTATGAAATCATTCCGAAAGGGTCTTCGGAACCGGAAGTGGATTCTGAAAAAGATTCTGTCGATGCCTTGAAGTATTCTGCCGTCCACATGGTTTCTTCCAGGCTTCCGGAAATTCTCACCCTCAAACTGCGAAACAAAGATCCCAATGATTCGACGTCCCAATTGGTTACAAAAGTCCTTCAACCAGGACGGGTCCCCATTTCAAAAGCATCTGAGAACTGCCGGTTTGCAGCTTCCGTTGCTGAGTTTGGTTTGCTGCTGAAGGATTCCGGGTACAAAGCAGATTCCGATTTTTCGGATGTGCTGAGCCTGGCAGAATCCTCGAAAGGTGAAGATAAGTTCGGTTACCGAAGTGAATTCATCCGGCTCGTTTCTTTGGCAAAAGGGATGAAATAATCACTGATAATGTATTGAAAATCAAGGAAGGATGAACGTAGGCTTGTTTCATTCCTTCCTTTTTTTTTGTGCGAACCTGTCATTCGCCAGCCTTTCCCGACAGATTTCCTGCCATCCGTTTATTGGATTTCATTTTCCCGGGAATGTCCATTGTGTCTCTTATAAACGCCCGGAAATCATGGGTATTCAGAATGGTTTGACAATGTAGTTTAAAGACCATTAGTCCTCCGTTGCTTCAATGCCCTGATGACGAAGTCGCTCTATATTTTCTTTCATTGTTTTAAGCTCCTCTTCGGAATGACCTTCCCAATCCTTGATTTCGCCCACAATTTTGAGCGGCATTTTCGTTCGGTATGATTGAGTCGGATTCCCCGGAAATTTCTTGTTGGTCAGATTGGGGTCGTCTTCAAAAGGACCCGTTGGTTCCACAATATAAATATGCTCTACATCTCCATTCTGCGCCAGTTCGGCACCCCAGATGGCGGCATTCAATGTAGCACTGAAATAGATGTATAATGAATTTTTTCCTGTTCCATAGTTGGATACAAATCCAGGTTTCAGGCAATCTCCAATCTGTAACCTGACTTTCGTGCCATGGTAAAATGTCCGGGTGTCCTGCATGCGATTGTCTTTTGAGGATGGGGTTGTTTTTAGGATGGAGCTTTTCCGGAAAATGAGGAATTCCGAATGCGATAAGTTTATAATCCATATCGCAGCCAGCAAATAAAAGGAACCGACGGGAAATCAGAAGAATTCTCCGGCAACCTTGCTGAAAAACGCAGAGATTCCATACGTGCATGCAGACTTTTCTCAGTCAAACCAGACTTCGGACTTTTGCCGATGTATATTTGCCCACTTGAATTCCGGCCCTCAGGACATTCCTTTGCCTCGTTTTATGACTCGAAGAATTTTAGAAACCGAACAGAAAGCCCTCGAAATCAATCTGGATCCACCCATTTATGGTGCCTTTGCCGAAATCGGTGCCGGACAGGAAGTAGCCCGACATTTTTTTCAGGTCGGTGCCGCTGCCGGAACCATAGCCAAGAGCATGAGTGCCTATGATAAGACGGTTTCAGATGAAATTTATGGTCCTGAGCAGCTTGGAAAAGGACGGTACGTCTGCGAGAGCCGTCTCTATAAAATGCTGGACCATGAATACAATCTCATGGAAGCCCGCTTGCGGACAGAACGCCCAACCCATACGTTCTTTGCATTTGCCGACACCGTTGCTGCCATCAATTTTTCCCGTACCATCAAAGGCGATGGCTGGCTGGGACTCCGGTTTCAACGCACACCAGGTGGCGGGTACAACGATCTGGTGGTGCATGTAAAGCTCCTTGATCAGGACAACCGCCTTCAACAGCAGGCCATTGGTATTTTAGGTGTGAACATGATTTATGGATGCTTCCGGTATGCCAACGAGCCGGAGGTTCTCATTCAGAGTCTGATGGATAACCTCCATGGAAGAGCGGCACTCGATATGGTCCGTTTGAAAGGGGCTGATTTTGAAACCATCGACAACCGTCTGATTTGTCTCTGGATGGTGAAACATAAGCTGAGCAATGTGGCCATTTTTGGTCCGGATGGCAACAGCAAACATGCCGGGGAGTTTTTATACCGGAAGTCTATTCTTATTTCAAGAGGAAGTTTCCGTCCGCCCACTCTCGTTCAGGAAGATATGATCACCCGCACCTTTGAGCAGTTTGTTGCCGAACCCGGTGTAGAAAGAAGCAATGCCGCGTTTCTGGTTGAGATTACTCTTGACAACCTTCGACAGGGAACGGACTCTGTTGATGAACGCGATTTTCTGGACAGGGCCGATTTGCTTTGTGCACTGGGGCAAACTGTGATTGTATCCAATTGTGTGCAGCACAAGGATCTGATTTCCTATTTTATGGATTTCAAAGTTTCCCGGATCGGACTGGCGATGGGGATCCGCAAGCTGGAAACCATCCTTCGTGAAACTTGTGACCAGAACCCCGACAATCTGCTGGCTGCCTTCGGAGAGATATTTTCACGCAACGTCCGTTTTTACGCGTATCCCGCTCAGGACGATTCCGTCAGTGCCTTGCGTACCACCTCCAATCTTCGGTTCCCGAGGGAGATTCATTTTCTCTACGATTACCTTCTGGAAAACGGAAACATTGTGGACGTGAAGGAATTCAATTCAGCGATCCTGCACATTTATCATAAAAACGTCCTTCGTATGTTGCAGACAGGTGAAACTGGTTGGGAACCGATGGTTCCGGATAAAGTGGCGGCTGAGATCAAGGCAAAGAAGTTGTTTGGCCTGAAGTAGATGAGAGATGGAAACCCCTTGAGTGCTTTTCAACGTTTGGGGAATCCGGCCATAATTGGCACAACTGGTTTGATTCTGAATTTAGGGAGTCACGATCATTTTTGAAATCGTCACTTTTGCCATTATGAAACTTCATCTCAATCAGCAAAAAGCAATCAAGGCCACATGGTTTAGCATTGCGGGAAATCTGGTTCTGGCAATTCTGAAGTTTCTGGCTGGATTTTTTGGAAATTCCTACGCTCTTATTGCCGATGCCATCGAGTCTTCCAGCGATGTTTTTGCTTCCTTTCTTGTGCTTTTTGGCCTGCATTACGCACGGAAACCCGCCGATAAAAATCATCCCTACGGACACGGTCGGGTAGAGCCTCTGATTACATTTCTGGTGGTGGGCTTCCTGATTTTCTCAGCACTGGTGATTGCTCATGAAAGTATTCAGAACATTCAGGTGCCGCACAATTTACCCAAACCATTTACCCTCTGGGTTCTGGGCGCCATTATTTTATGGAAGGAACTGTCGTTCCGATGGGTGTTTCGAAAAGGGAAGGAAACCAATAGTTCTTCACTCAAAGCCGATGCATGGCACCATAGAAGCGATGCCATTACGTCTGTGGCTGCTTTTGCCGGCATCTCCATTGCCTTATGGTTTGGACCCGGTTATGAATCAGCAGACGACTGGGCAGCCCTTCTGGCCACGGGATTTATTCTGTACAATGCATACCTCATTTTCAGGCCAGCCCTGGGAGAAATTATGGACGAACACGTGTACCAGGAGCTGGAAGCCCAGATACGGACGGTATCGCTCACTGTGCCTGGCATACTGGATACGGAGAAATGCTTCATCCGGAAAGCAGGGATGCAATACCATGTAGATTTACATGCTGTTGTGGATGGCAACATTTCTGTTCGTGAAGGACATGATGCTGCACACCGGTTGAAAAACACGTTGCAATCCAGCCTGCCCGATCTGGGCCATGTCCTCATTCATATAGAACCGGGGAGAGGGGAGGAAAAATAGGAATTAGGAATTAGGAATTTAGAATTAAGAATTAGGAATTGAGAATTGATAATTAGGAGTTTAGAGTTAAAAGTGAAGAATTGAAAGTGATGGGTTTTAAGAAATGATATTAAGGCAAATGTTGGTCAGTTTGGATCAATTCGTTGGATGGCAGGAGGGTATGACATAGAAATGTACGTTGGCCTTTACTCTGGCTTCTGCAATTTTGAATTGGTTAAAATATCCAGTTTTGACTCCAGGCTCATCAGTAGCTCTTTGTCAAAACCGTCCTGGCCTTCTGAGACAGCAACGACCCTCCATTTTTTTTGATTGATGGAAAAATACCAGGATTCGTTCTTTGAACCTTTGTTGGTGGTAGTAAACTGATAACGAAGATTTTCAAAAGGAATGATGATGGATGAACTTGTCGTCAGAAGCCGGAAATAATGAACCGTCAACGTTTGGTTAAACTGGTTTACTTCGAATGACAGAATGATCTTTTTGGTGAATGCGTGGACCAAAACAATGAAGTAAAGGAAGGCAAAGGCATACTCCATCCAATCGTTGTTGTGTTCCGCCCATAGATATGCCAGATGAGCAAATACAAGCGAAATTAACAACAACAGAATGCCTTTTAAATGCTCCCACCGGGGTGTTGGATTTTCAGGTTGAAATAGCGTTATCATCATTTCTTCTGTTGTCAAATCTGGGCTTTCAACACAAAAACCGGGTTAAAGAATAGAAAAATGCCCTTTCAAATTGGGAATTTGATCCGAACCATTTTTTTTAACCACTAACGAAGTAGCTGGTAGATAGTAGCTGGAAATTAGTATTCAGGCGGAACGTGGCGTCTTTAGCGCCAAGTCAGGAAAAAGTAATCAGAAATCAGTAAAATTTTGAATTTTAACCACTAACCCTTACTTGTATTTATACGGCTCCGTCAGCCCCATTTTTTCATA
>DAIOVD010000051.1:0-24275 GCA_036759185.1 Catalimonadaceae bacterium
CCATATTACCTTCATAGGAATGAAACTCCTTCCGGAAAAAATTGGCTGGATTCCAGTGGTCAGGTGAGTATGGATGCCCAGAGGCCAGCAGCGAAGAAAAATGCTGCAACTGAAACAATCCAACGAGCAGAATAACAGCGGTTAGAACAGAACCTATCCATGCTAAAAAATGCTTCTTTTCAAAGGACTTCCAGGCAAGAAAGAGAACAGGAAATGGCAGCACCACGAGCGTGGCAATACGGACGGAAACAGCGAGGGCTGCCAAACTTGCCGCGGCAAAAAGCAAAGCGGACCTTCCTTTTTGATCATACTGCAAAGCCAGAAAGACGGTGCCCAAAACCAGACATAGAGCACACATATCCGACATTGCCACCTGCGAAGCTTTCAGAAAAGCCGGACTTACCAGCAAAACCAGAAGGGTGAAAATTGTTTTTTCGGTGTGCTGTCCTTGATACAGCAGATCGAGAATCTGGCGGAAAAACCAGAGACTGAGGAGTCCGGCCAGCAGCGAAACCATGGATAGTCCCCACTCCGAAGAACCTGTGATTAATCCCAGAACCGCACCCAGAAACGGATAGCCCGGTGGATAAATCGCTTCGGCGACCGGGGCATTTTCCAGCCAGGAAGCCTGCATTTGCCGGGACAGGCGGAGGTATTCGTAGCTGTCCTGACCGAAGAAGCCGTCGAATCCCAATGCCCGGAGCAAGACGAAAACCATCAGCATTCCGAAGAATGGAAAAAGATGCAGATATGATTTTCCGGACTGGTTCATGGGAGATCTGCAAACCAACGACAAAATCGATTCTTCAAAACAGAATTATGAAGAAATTGTGGTTCTGAAAGCCTCCTTAAAATTCCATCAATTGAATCTCATTTATCAATAATCCTTCAGTTCTTTCTCTGATTCCGTCCTTGAAGAGGAATTCCGGAACAATTCATAAAAGAAGCCGGCAACCAGAAAATCACGCCCCGTTTCGTCATTAATTTTATAGTCGAACTGGTGCAGATAGCCCAGCTGAATCGTGGCATTTCGGGATGGCTTGAAATTCAGGGCCAGTTGCAACCGGTTTCGTTCGAAATACGGTTCCTGATCAGTGAAGAACAATTCGTTGCTAAGACTGGCCTGAAACGGCTTGAAACCTTTGGTATCTTTTCCAAATGGCACCGAAAAACCAACACGATACCGGAATCGATTCCTGTATTTTCCACTGATCCACCGCATTTCAACCCTGTATCGTTGTTCAACAGCCAGTTTCCCGATTTCCTGCAAAAAGGAAACCTGTGGCCAAAGCCGGAATTCATTGCTGTTTTTCGGAAGGACAAAATCGCCTCCTTCTTTAAACGTCTGGTAATGACCGGCCCCAATCGTAAACCTGACCGTTTTCACCGGATGATAATTGATACCAGCTTTGTATTCATAGTAATGAAAATGATGATAAAACCGCAGTGACCTTAACTGTGCTTCCCCAAACAGGCTCCATCTTTCCGAATGGTTGTACTTCAGATTGAAGACACTCCATGAACCGAGATCAGCCGGTTGGGCAGACACCTGAAGGAAGAACAGATGAAAGAGAACCGCAAACAATCTGGCTTGCTTCATATCATGTTAATTTGGGTGCTCAAATTCTGTTTGTTACAATCCATATTATTCGACAAAGTCGGTTGTACATTCGGAACAACTCACTTCCACAGCAATGGAAGCAAGGGATTTTGAAACTGTCTGTGTAGTGTGGATTACAATGTATCGGCCCGAAAAACTTTCATTGCAGGCAAGGCTTTTCGCGAAAAATCGAACAGAGCCTGATTCTCTGCATGCGATCCGTTATTCGCCGTTGGCCCACGATAGGCAATCCAGTCGGGCGCCCAGTAACAAAGGCCAATTCCTTTCGGGCATTCCCACATGATTTTTTTGATCTGCTTTACGTATTGATACTGACCGTCAGGAGTGGCGGGATAGGCCGACAAAATCTGATCAGCCGATCCAAGTGTATTGTTGGTGTAATCGGCCCACAGCAACGAAAACGGATAGGCATATTCTGCCAGAACAATCGATTTGTTGTGAGTAGATGAAAGTCGGTTGACGGTGCTCCGAAGGCTGTCGAGGTTCTTTCCGTGCCATTGCGGATAATAGGACAATCCGATGATGTCATAGTCAACCGTCTTGGTTTTGAGGAGATTAAAGAAATAATCGGACGACGTGAGGCCTGCGAAGTGCATGATGATTTTGGTATTGGGAAGCTCCTCCCGGACGGCTTTCACACCGGCTTTCAGGAAACGGGCAAAGGCATCCGACTTATTGATCCGTCCGTTGTCCCAGAGCATTCCGCCATTGAGTTCGTTCCCGATCTGCACATATTCTGGCTTTATGATCGACACAACCCGCTTTGTAAATCGGTATAATGAATCTGCCAGAGTCGAATCCGGAAGTGTTTTCCAGGCATCCGGCTTTTTTTGCTGGGAAGGATCCGTCCAGGTATCCGAATAATGAAAATCCAGTAGCACTTTCATTCCGTTGGCCTTCACCTCGGCGGCAAACGCCTGAACTTCAGCCAAACCGCTCCGTCCGTTGGCAGGATTGTTCCAGAGACGGATGCGAACGGTGTTGCAGCCATTCTCTTTGAAAATCTGCAACCCGTCCTTTACAACTCCGGCTGAGTCTGAAAAAGACGCACCCGCCGAACGGATTTCCGGCATAAAGGATAAATCAGCTCCGCGGATAAATTCACGGACGGGTACCGGATTGGGCTCCGGAACAGGAATTGGCTGTGCTTCCGTTTGTTTTTTGGAACATCCGGCCAGAAAAAACACCGGAATGAGAAGGCGAAAAAGTGTCTGCAAGGATTTCAAGGATTGGCAACAGGCAGGTGAAGAGGCAAGTTAGAGTCAAAAACTGGTTTTGACGAAGCTTGTTTTCCTCATGTACCAAATATTCC
Organism: Catalimonadaceae bacterium; assembly: GCA_036759185.1. Lineage (GTDB taxonomy): Bacteria > Bacteroidota > Bacteroidia > Cytophagales > Flexibacteraceae > CAMDMI01. The sequence goes on from DAIOVD010000051.1 coordinate 2,934, forward strand.
TGCAGACGGTATCCCTCTATTCCGCTGAAATGTGTCTTGCCAGACCCGGCAACAGAACATTTTTACCTTCAATCAGAAACGCAATCCGATAGAAATCAATGTTTTCTGCTGTCCATGCGTCCTGGATTTTCCATTCACGGAAGGTATCGTTTGTGAGCAGAAGGCAATGTTCATTTTTCACCATTTCAATGAGAAACACATCAGCGGGTGTTTCAGCGGGAGATTCGAGATATTGGCAGGCTGCATCCAGCTCGGGAAGCAGTTCTTTGTCGGTTAACCGATGCCGCAGGGAAGCATCGGCAATGATGGTGATGTCGGCAATTCCCAGTTTTTTCAAGGCCTCTACGACAAGCAACAGATTGGAAACTCTGGCTTTTTTGTTATTGGCTGCCCTGGATGTGAGTGCCACATTGCTCCCATCGATTACCACTTTGCGGTCATGCAAACGGACGGATTCGAAAAACTCACCATCCTGATCGTACAAACCAAACATTTTCACATGGTGGGAATTCAGAAACATTTCCAGATCGGATTTCTGTCCGCTGAACTGCCGGGTAAACCAGGGCATCAGTTGAAGGGTGTCCGGATCCACAAATGTTTCAACCTCTTTTTCAAGGGATTCCTGGATTTTATTGATGGAGATTTTTCGTCCGAATTTCATCTGATGCAAAAACCGAAGTAAAAGTCTGGCATCGTATTTCAGTGAATCGTCTCCAAACACTCTCAATTCTCTGAACCGAACAGCATCCTGTGTATCTTTAAGCTGATTCTCAATGGCAAATTCAAATGCGGCACCGTCTGCAAATCCGCGGCTGAGTGCCTCGGCCTGGTCTTCTGCATCCTGAAAACCAAGTGCATTGGCATGATCCAGTTCTCTTTTATTCTTATACCCTCGTCTGAAGGACTCTTCCAACTCAGAAAAATTCTGAAATCCTGCACTCTTACTGTGTTCAGAAAGTTGAATGGCATTGCCAATTCCGGACGGAATCCAAAGCCACCTCTTTTCGGTCTCGGTTGCCTGAAAAATGGCAAACCCATCCAGATAACCGGAAGAAACAAGGGCGTCAAACTGAGCTTTTTCACTGATTCCGGATCGCTGTGCCGACTCAAAATCAGGGTATTGAAGAAATCCAGCCCCTTTTGCAAGATAGAAGGTATGGGAATCGGGAAAACCCGCTTTTTCTGAGCACTGATAATCCTCAAGACTACGGAAACCATTGGATTCATGGTACAGAAACCCTCCTTTGGATGGAATTCCAAAGCCCTGAACATTGTCTTCCGATTCCCGGATCCGGTACACGGTGCGAACATTCTGACTTTGAAAATACCGGATCAGTTCTTTGAGACTTTCAAATTCCAGACGAAGATCACTCTGGATGGACTTGAGGTTGAAATAGTTATACGATTGTGAGGTGCGCTCAACCGGCACATTTTTTTTTGAGTAAACCATAAAATTGGGGATTAGATTGTTTCGGGATGCCTTAAAAGAAAAGGCATTTGGGATTGGATATTTTCAATTGGACGTACGGATTTAGTTTGCGAAATAAAGGATAAAACGAATTAAGAAAAAAGATTGTTTCCATCCACATTTTCAAGAAAAAAAATGAAAAACAGGCATTCCAGATGGACAAGGTTGCGAACCTTTTTTAAAGATCGGTTCAGCCTTTATAAAAACCCTTCCGCTCCATCAGCTTCCAGGCATCTTCAGGAATGAGATAACGTGTCGATTTGCCATTTCTCACAATGTCTCTGATTTCGGTGGCGGAGATCTGCAACATCGGAGACTGAATCCAACGGATCAACTCGTCATCTCCGGAAGACGCAGGAATGTCTTCCCCGGGCCTCGGATAAACCACAAAACGGACCTGCTGCCTCAACTCTTCTATGTTTTTCCATTTGTGGAGACCTTTGAAATTGTCTCCTCCCAGGAGAATGAAAAACTCATGCTCCGGATGATCTTCCTTCAGTTTTCGGATGGTGAGATACGTGTATGAAGGTTTGGGAAGCTGAAATTCCACATCCAGTACCTTAAAGTCCGGATTGTCTTTAGTGGCCTCATATGCCAGATCGAATCGATCAAACTCGTGCAGCAGTTTTGTGTAATCTTTATCCGGACTGCTCGGAGACACCACAAACCAGATTTTATCCAGCCCCGCCTGGTTGAGTGCCGCCTGGGCGATGATCAGGTGACCGATGTGAATCGGGTTAAATGTGCCGAAAAAAAGGCCGATTTTCATACGGCTACAAAAGTGCAGATAGTTTCAAATACAAAAAAGCAGCAAAAGAACGGACGGCAGGAATTCAGTTCCGTGCCGTCCGTTGAAAAGAGGTTATTGTTTAATGATCCGGACCAGTTTCGGGTTCTGATCCGTTTTAATGAAATAGATTCCAGGCTTCACATTGGTAATATCCAGATTGTATTCGTTCGTACCTGAAGCCACCAGAACCGTCTGAATCTCGGTTCCCAGGGTATTGTACACTTTGAGCAAGGTTCCTTCTATTCCGGCACCCGACCATTTAATGAGAGCCTTACCGGAAGTTGGATTGGGGTGGACTTCCAGTTTTTCAGCCGGATGGCCGGACTCTTCTGTGGAAAGGCGGGCATGCGCTCCGGTAATCGTGATAAATGAGGACGCTACAGCCGAATTTGCAGATCCGGTTTTCATAGCGATGGCCTTGATACTCGACGTCGTGTTGATCTGGAATGGACCGGTGTATTCCTTTGTAAAGCCTGTCCCGAGAACCGGTGTATTTCCTGTGGTGGAGTAGTAGATTTTCACGTCAGGGGTAGAACAGGTTATGGTGACCACTTGGGGACTGGAGAATGATCCGGTACCTGGTGAAATCACAGGAGTTGCCAGGATTGGGCTGTTGTTTATAGTGATGTAGGATACGGTCACCACACTCTTCACCATATCAGGTTTGGTTGCAAAAGCCCTGACCGTCGATGACGAAAGCAAGGTAACAGGACCTGTATACAATTTGGTAAATGTCGACCCTACGATGGGTTCATTTCCGTTTGTTGTATAGAAGATACTTGCGCCTGGTGTTGATGTAATCACCAGTGAAACAGGTGCAGAATATGTTCCGGTGGCTGGAGAAATAACAGGCGCCTGCACCTGTGATGGAGTTACAATTGTGTAATAGGCCACGGCAATCGCACTGGCTGACATTCCCTCTTTCACGGCCATTGCCCGTACCGTGGTGCTGCCGGGAACCAGAAAGCTTCCGGTGTATTGCTTTGTGAAATTGGTCCCAATCACCGGAATATTACCATTCGCTGTGTAATAAATGACGGAACCCTGAGTCGTTGGCGCAATGGTGATCGTCTGAGCTGTAGAAAATGTACCGGAACCAGGTGTAATAACAGGAGTGCCAACCTGAGTGACTGGATTGTTCAGTGTGTAGTAGGCTACAGCGATGTTACTGGTCAGAAACGACTGACGATAAGCAACCGCACGAACCGTGGTATTGTTAAATATCGCAAAAGGTCCGGTGTACTTTTTGGTAAACGTGGTATTTGGAATCGGGTTGTTACCATTGGTTGAATAGTAAATCACAGCACCCTGAGTTGCACAGGACATCACCACATTGACAGCAGTGTTGAATGTGGTGGTTCCAGGTGTAATAATTGGGGTGGCCACAATTCCGGAAGGCAGTTGCAGCTGGATATTGATTTTGTTCAACGAAAAGAAGATGTTGCCTACCGCTTCCACCATAACACGACCTACTGTGGTTGGTGTATTCGGAACGATAAAACTCTGCTGACCATCATTGGGTGTGTTCATTACAAGCGGGACATTGAAATTTTGTCCTCCATCCACTGAAAACCAGATATTCACATGGGTACAGTTGACTGGAGCTTTGTTGGTTTTGGCCACATCCCAGTCAATCGTGCGGGTATCTCCGGCAACCCAGAGAGCACCAGCAACATTGGGACTGGTGATTTTAAATGGTCCGATTGTATCGGAAACAGAGAACGAAACAGAAGCCTGGTTTACTCCACCTCCCCCGGCCCGGTTGTCGCGGGTGGTTACTTTGAAGCTGAGGTTCCGTCCGTAAGATGGCAGTATCTCGCCTTTGGTTTGTGTGCCATTGAGCACATCGGTCATGGACGGAAAGTAACGTATTTGCGAAGCGACAGGAGAAAACGACCGGAAAATGGGTGCATTTCCTGTTGGTGAATTCGGAGCTCCGGCTGGCCCAAGATCCGACTCTTCCCAGCAATAACGGACGGTATCGCCATTGACATCAGATGAAATGGCGGAAAGCTTAAACGGAGTGGATTTCGGAATGGTAAAACCTCCTGTCGGGGCGATGGCCGTTGGAGCGGTGTTTCCGGTACTTGTAATCACTGCGCAACTATTTCCTGTTCCGGTCGTGGTGAAGGCAATAATCTGATTGTAACTGTGGAAATGGAAATACGCGTCAGAGTTGGATTGGATATTGTCGTTCCCGCAAATACCGGCATACGCCATGATCGTAGTTCCCGAACCAGGTTCGTATGATGCAGAAGATGTACGGTTTCCGTTGCAGGAACTGGTTACAGAATTGAATGTGTGATGGGCCCCAAACTGATGCCCCATTTCGTGGGCAACATAGTCCACATCAAATGCATCGCCGACCGGACTTGAACCACCAGTAATCCCGGCTGCTTTGGAAGAAGCGTTGCACACAGAATTAAGTGAAGCAAGTCCCCCGGAATTGGTGCCGAAAACGTGTCCGATGTCGTAATTGGCTGAACCGATCAAGTTGGTGACATTCACCTGATTTTCAGAAATCATGGAAGTGGCATTTCCATTGGTATAAGGATCTGTTGCTGCGTTTGTGTAAATGATTGATGAATTATTGGCAACAAGCACCATTCTCACGGAGACTTCCCTTTCAAAAATACCGTTAACCCTGTTCATGGTCGTAACCATAGCAGACAAAGCCTGAGAAACAGACCCTCCCTGAAAAGCTGTGTACTCTCCGGTAGCTGCCAAAGCGAGCCGGTATTTCCGAAGCTGGGAGCCACTGGCAAAAACAGTGTTGGATGTACCGGAAGATTTTTCATGGTGATCTTCTCCTTCAAACTCCTGAAAAGCGCCTTTTAAAACCGGATCCACATCGGCTTTTGAATAGAGCTGGTACATAGTACCGGAACCCGTATTCCATGGATCGATGTACATGGTTTTCTCACCTCCGTAAATCATGGCGTGAAATCCTTTTTCGGTCAAATCCAAACGGGCAAAAAGCTGGTTGTTACGTATCCCCCGGGCTATAAATGTTTTGATTCCCGGATATTGCGCTGCGAGTTGCGGCTCCATCATGGAATAGGAAAACACACCAAACATCTCGGAATTACCAGCGGATACCGGTAACGAAAGGACAATGCCTGCCTCTGGTTGGTTCATAGAGAAAACCGTTTCTTCAGGAGCATTCTGAAGAATGGCTTTTATATCGGCAGTCCGGATTTCCAACGGAATGTAGTTTCTGGTTGGTGTGGATGCCGGTCCGGATTTCTGCAGATCGAATGAAGAAGTAATCTTCCAGAGTGACTGAGCGTCAGAAGTTAAGATAGTCAGATAAACAAGTCCGGTGAATAGTAAAGATTTGTAATTCATAAGATAATTCATTCGCTGGTCTTAATAGAAGTACAAAAGTAAAAATAAATATAATTTTACCAAGAAAAAATATTGAATTATTTATGAATATTTTTGAAAATGGATTTTTGATACGAACACAGAGAGTCAGAAAGTAACCGTCATCAACAGTTAAAAAGCACCAAGGGTTGTAAAACCTGCCATGAAATCAGAACACTCTTGGATCTCAAAAACCTGATTTACTGCACACTAAACCTGTTTAACAATTAATAAACCGGTTACAACTTTGATTTCACAACCACTCATGCAAAACATCTTAGGCTCGCTGAATCAAAAATTGAAATAATTTTTATCCAATTTTTTATTAGAATAGTTTTGTTTTATACTTTTTTTAATATTTTTGCAAGGAATTGTTTGATCAAATACCCAACTGGCATTTGCTACTCTCAATAACAAACCACAGAACCGGACACAGGTCAGACCCGTACCCGGCATTAACTAAGCAACACAACAAAATGAAAATCAGTTCATTGGAAAGAACTATGCCTTTACACGAGATCTGGGCTGAAATGCTTCGTCCCTACGAACATGGAATGGCCTGGATTTTCGATCACCGGGGCAACAATCTGGCTTCAACTCCCGGCCTCAAAAAAATACCGTTGTCTGATTTCGAGCGAGTCTGGCCAAAACATAGGTTTCAGATTGAATCAGGAGACCTGAGTCCAAAAAATACCTTTCTGGATTTCTATTTTGGTTTGAATCATGGATTATCCGGATTATTTTCGTGCCGTAAAATTCAAGTTGAAAACCAGGTATTTTTCCTTTTGCACAAAGTGAATCCTCAGAACGAGCTTCATCTGACGAATGACCAACTGATTGCGGAAGAGTTCGGGATTTTTTCCTGGCAATTTCATCTGGAAAGCAATCGCTTCTTTTTCTCTCCTGAAGCGTCCAAACGGTTTTTCAACCGTCTCGATTCCACCATTGAATATCCGGATTTTTATGGCAGTCTTTCGGCTGAATCGCTCCATCGGTTTTCAGAAGCCATGGAATCAGCGATCAATTTTGGTAAAGGATTTCGCCTGGAACTCATGCTTGAACAGACATCCAAAATTCAATGGATCTCATTTTCCTGCCAGCCGACACGCGACAACACAAATTCAGCCTGGCTTACCGGTCTGATCAAAGACCTTCAGAACGATAAAAAAGACGAAATTCAGAAACACAATCTGGACCAGTGGCTCAATGTGGGCCTTGCCAGACTGGAAGTAAAAAATGCGGACGGCGAAATTCTGGCCGATTGGGGTAAAAACCTCAAAGGGCCCAACATAAAAATTGAAAACGGGAAGCGCAATTCCACCATTTACGATTTCCGTAACCGTCCCAAATTTTTGATCTCTGCCGAAACCGGAATGCCGGAAATGGCAGCCCCGAAACCGGAAACAACCGAAAGGACTACCCCGTTGCCTCTTCAGACGGAGCACAGTGAAATACTGAAAGCACTTCCATCGAAGGAAAAGCCGGAACCAGCTCCGGATATTCTGCCGATTGACAAACTGAACAAAGAAGAAAAATGCGTTGCCCTTACGCAATGGCTCGGGCAATCACTTGATGTTCAGGTTTCTGCCCTTGGAATTTTTGATGGCAGCCGCTTTGAATGGAAAGCCTGGTGGAAAAGTCCCAACCGGTTCGCCCTGCCTGTGAAACGATATGCCGGCGAATGGTTACCGGAACTTGACTGGCTTGTGGATGTAGAAACCGATAACCAGAAATTTTCTGACCGTTACTGGTGGCCGCAAGACATGCTTCCTTTCCAGATTTCAGAATCGTTTGGCGAAGGATGGATGCTCCTGGCTGAACCGATTTCAGCAAAGGAAACAACCGTGTTCGCCATCAAAACAAATGATCCGGAAGGCATCAAGGAAAAAACACAACATGTTCTGAAAAGTCTGGACCTGCTCAAAGATGTTCCTGTCCTCCCCAAAGTAGCCACGGTGGATGAACTTCAGGCTGAGCTGGCACGGAAAGACATGCTCATCAAGGAAATGAACCACCGGGCCAAAAACAATCTGGCTCTGGCAGCAAGTCTGGTGAAAATGGAGGCTGGCTTTTCTGATGACATTCATTCCACCAGTATTCTCAAGCAAACCCAGAAGCGACTGGAAACCCTGGCTTCCATCCACGAACTGATGTACCTGAGTCCCAATGTAAGTGGTACTGTTGATATCAAAGAATACTTGAAACAGCTCACCGACGGATTACTTAACAGTTTTGGAAATCCGGACATTAAGATGGAACTGCATGTTGATTCAGTTAAAATCAGCATGAAAGTGGCCAATACAATCGGACTTCTGGTAAACGAATTGATTTCAAATGCCTTTAAACACGCCTTTTCTCAAGGAAAACAAGGCGTTCTCAAAATTGATTTTCTGGAAAAGGGAGAGTCGTACAAACTTCGGGTGAGCGACAACGGACCGGGTTTCCAACCAAACCAGAAGGCACCTTCTTCGCTTGGAAACATCCTGATCGATGAGTTTGTGAAACAGCTCCATGGCACGATGGAAATCGACACGACGCTTGGAACGACCTACCTCATGTCATTTAAAAAAAGTATTATTGATGCTTAATTCTGTATCACGTTGAAAAAGATCCTGATTGTAGAAGACGAACGAATCCTGGCTGTTTCATTAAAGATGGACCTTGAGGATGCTGGTTTCCAGGACATCACCATGGTGACCAATTGTGATGATGCCTGTCTGGCGGTAGAAGAAAAAAAACCGGTATTGGTACTTATGGACATCAGCATCCAGGGAGAAAAGACAGGAATTGACACTGCTATTCTGATATCTGGCATCTCTCCGGTTCCCGTGATTTATCTGACAGGTGAAACCGATATTGAAACCAGAAGGAAAGCAGAAGAAACACCCAACTGTAAAGGTTATCTGACCAAGCCAGTGAAAATGGAAGTTCTACAGCCTTTGCTGCATGAAGTGCTTAATTCAGTAGTTTGAATTTGATCAGATAGCTGGTTCCTGCTGACTGAGGCAGTGAAAACTACCGAGCCCCCAGATCAGATCAGTAGAATCTATACCATAAATTCTACGATCCGGAAAACATTTCTGAATCGTTTGAAGGGCCACGGGATCATTCACCGGATCCCGGAAAACCGGCACATACACCGCTCCGTTTCCTATATAGAAGTTGGCATAACTTGCCGGAAGCCTCTGGTCTTCCCAGATCACAGGTGACGGCATTGGAATTTCCACAATATTGAGCGCTTTGCCATTCAAGAGTCTGAAAGACTTCAGTTTTTTCAGGTTCTCCTGGAGAATTTCATAGTTGTCATCCGCTGGATCTTTCTCTATTACAGTGAGGACGGTATCGGGTTTCACAAAACGGGTAATGTCGTCAATGTGGCCATCGGTATCATCACCGACAATGCCTTCATCCAGCCAGAGAATCTGCTCCACCCCATAAAATTCCCGGAGATACCATTCGATCTGCTCCTGATTCAGGTGCGGGTTGCGGTTTTCATTTAACAGACATGCTGTGGTGGTGAGCAAAGTTCCGGCACCATTGAATTCAACCGAACCTCCTTCCATCACAATCCCCGGATCAAATACCGGTAACCCGTACAAACCACCAATTCTAGTCGGAATCACATCATCCAGATCAAATGGTGGGTACTTGCCCCCCCAGGCATTGTAACCCCAATCAATGACGGCACGCTTTCCAGCTTCGGATTTATGGAGCAAAAAAGCAGGACCATGATCCCGGCACCATGCATCGTTTGTTTCAAAATGATGAAATCGAATATTGTTCCGGTTGGCGTCCCGGTCCTTCAGTCTCCGCTTCGCATCCGCTTCCATTTCGGGGCCGGATACATTGATATTCACTTGCTCATGAAAACTGAGTCTTGAAATGAACTCGCAGTAAGCCGGATATGCTTCCTCCAGTTTACCAGGCCAGGATTCCTCTTTCTGGATCCAGCTTAGCCAGGTAGAAGCGTGGTTTGCCCACTCGGGCGGAAAAAAATATCCAAGTTGTTTCGGGGTTGGTCCTTCAAACAGGGTTTTCGACATGCCGGTAATTCTCCCTAGGAATCGCTAGGTTTGCCCCGCAAAACAAACAAAACAAAGCGAAGATGCAGTTTGATCTTTTGGCAAAAGATGAAAATTCTTCTGCCAGGGCAGGAATCATCCATACCGACCACGGCTCCATTGAAACCCCCATTTTCATGCCAGTTGGTACGGCTGGAACCGTTAAAGCCGTCCATCAGAGGGAATTAACCAACGATGTCAAGGCCCAGATCATTCTGGGGAACACCTATCATCTTTACCTTCGACCTGGAACTGATGTTCTGGAAAATGCTGGCGGACTCCACAAATTTAATGGATGGAACAAGCCCATCCTCACAGATAGCGGTGGTTACCAGGTGTTCAGTCTGTCTTCGCAACGGAAAATCAAAGAGAACGGGGTTACGTTCAAATCGCATATCGATGGCAGTAGCCATTTGTTCACCCCCGAACGGGCGATGGAAATTCAAAGAAGCATCGGTGGAGACATTGTGATGGCCTTTGACGAATGTGCACCTTATCCATGCACATATGCCTATGCCCGGAATTCAATGGAAATGACACACCGCTGGCTGGATCGATGCATTGCCTGGATGGCTGAAAATCCTCCAATTTATGGACACCGGCAATTTCTGTTTCCGATTGTGCAAGGCTCCGTTTTTCCAGACCTAAGGGAGGAATCAGCCGCCTATATCGCCAGCCGGAATATGTTTGGAAATGCCATCGGCGGATTGTCTGTTGGTGAACCAGCCGAAATGATGTACGAGCACACCGAACGGGTGAATAAAATACTTCCACAGCACAAACCCCGTTACCTGATGGGCGTCGGAACACCAGAGAATATTCTCACCTGCATTGGACTTGGAGTGGACATGTTTGATTGCGTGATGCCGACCCGAAACGGACGGAATGGAATGTTATTTACATCGGAAGGCATCATAAACATCAAAAACGAAAAATGGAAATTTGACAATTCCCCGATCGATGCTGGACTTGAGGGATACGTAAGTCAGAATTATTCGAAATCTTACCTCCGCCATTTGTTCATTTCCAAAGAATACCTTGGACTTCAGATCGCGTCCATTCAGAATCTTTCCTTTTACTTATATCTTGTAAGACAAGCACGTCAAAAAATTATCAATCAGGAGTTTGCCTCCTGGAAAGATGGTGCCATCCGTCAGTACATGAACCGACTTTAATCAGGTGAATGTTTCAATTGGAACAAGCTGAATCCTTCAATATCAGCAAATAAGGTACTGGGCTTTTGATTGGTTGGTGATTCGTGGCAATTTTTACGGAGTGAATGCCGGTGTCCGGAGTTCATGTTCCTGTTAATACTGCTACTATCGATTTGAACACCTCTACCCGGCCAGGAATTCTTACGGAAATCTTTGCGAACTTCGGCCAGATGGTCTGGAGCAAAGATGTTTTGACTGGGAAAGTGAATTTCCTAACAGACAACTTTGCATCTGTATATGAAATGCCGATGGATCTGATCCGGATGGAACCCTCCATTTTGAAAAGTTGCGTACATCCGGACGATGCACCGTTTATTGATCTCTATTCCAAAGTTCTGCTCACCAATAATGTGGAAGAACTTGAGTATCGCATTCTTACACCAGGTGGAAAAATCAAGTGGATCCGGGAACGCAAACAACTGGTAAAAAACGACCTTGGTGAAATCATCCGGTTGGATACCATGCTTTCTGAAACCACAGATCATAAAGCAGAAGAAATCAGGCTTATTGATTCTGAGGCAACATTTAAATCACTGTTCTATAAAAACCCGCACCCCATGTGGGTGTACGACACCGAAACACTGTACTTTCTAGCAGTGAACGATGCTGCGGTAAAATTTTACGGGTATACCCATGACGAGTTTTTCAGAATGACAGTACGCCAGATTCGTCCGAAAGAGGATGTGGATGACCTATTGCAAGCGATCCGGAACAACGATCTGGAATCTAGGTCCGATAAAAACTGGCGCCACCTCCGCAAGGACGGAAGTCTCATTTTTGTAAAACTGGTTTCCAGTTTCCTTCAGTTCAGAGGGCATAAGGCACGTTTGGTTCTGGCCAATGACGTTACCAAACAGGTTTCAGCAGAATCGCAAATGGAAAAAGTATACCGGTATCTGGAACGTTTCCAGGAAGCGGTATCCAAGAACAGTCTGCTCGCTCTGATGGATAATTCAGGAACCATTGTGTTTGTGAACGACAATCTTCTTCAAAAATCTGGTTTCAAATCGGAACAACTGATTGGCAAGCCCTGGTCCATGCTGCAATCCAGCATATACAAAACCGAACATAATCAGGAAATCAACCAGTTTATGGCCGAACAGAAAAGCTGGAGAGGTGAACGGAAATTCTTTCGAAGACAAGGTTCTCATTTCTGGGTGAATTGTTCCATTATCCCAATCCTCGATTCTGAAGACAACCCGGCTCAGTACCTTTTAATTGCCGATGACATTTCAAATCTAAAAGAGGCAGAAAAACGGAACAAGGATTATGCGATGAAACTCCATAACATCCTGGAAGGTGTGACCGATGCCATTTTCGTTCTGGATAAAAACTGGTTACTAAGCAATATTAACCTGGAAGCCGAAAAGCTTCTGGAGAAAAAAAGGAGCTTTCTTCTGGGCAAAAACATCTGGGAAATTTTCCCGGCAGATGAGGGAGCGAAATTCTATCAGTTCTTCAGAAAAGCAAAAAAGCGACGCATAACAGTTCAGTTTGAAGAGTTTTATGCACCCAAACGATTGTGGTATGACATCAGCCTTTATCCTTCCAAAGATGGTCTGGCCGTGTGTTTCCGGGACGTGACTGAACGACGAAAAAAAGAGAGCGAACGCCGTGAACTGATGGAACAGCTGCTGGCCCAAAACCGGGATCTGGAGGAATTCACCTTTATTACATCTCATAGTCTGAGGGCTCAGATCGCCAATATTTCGATGCTGTGCTCGGCCATTGATGGTTCAGGTCTCACACCATCCAACCAGGAAATCTTTGAAAAGCTCTTTCAAAGTTCCGCCAATCTGGATTCGGTGATCGAAGATCTCAATACCATCCTCACAGTGAAGGACCGGAATACACTCATGTTTGAGAATGTTAAAATCCAGAATTCATTTGTGAACGCTATTTCCAAAATCCCATTCAGCTTCAGTCCTTTTAAGAAAACCATCACAACCGATATTGATCCGGAAGTCCAGTTGTTTACAGTTCGCCATTATTTTGAGACCATCCTCATTCAGATAATTACCAACAGTCTCAAATTCAGAGCAATGGACCGTGAACCAGAAATCCACATCAAAGGCTACAAGGAAGGAAAACAGGTGGTGATTACATTTCAGGACAATGGCAAAGGTCTCGACATTTCTCAGGTTAAAAAACAATTATTCCACCTGTACAAAACCTTTCACCCGGGTGTGAGCGGACGAGGTCTAGGACTTTACCTCTGCAAAATTCTGGTGGATGAACTCAAAGGCACGATCGACATTGAATCAGAAGAAAACAAAGGAACAATGATTACGGTCCGGCTTCCAGGCATGTAACCAAATTAGAGACTACCCCTACCCTTTTTTCTCCCTTGCATTGTTTCCAGGTTCATAAATTTTCTTACCGACCAAAGCATCTGGCATATATTGCTGGGCAACCCAGTTACCCTCAAAATCGTGGGGATACACATACCCTTTTCCATAATTCAGGTCTTTCATGAGTTTGGTCGGGGCATTCCGAAGATGGAAAGGAACCGGAAGATCCGGATACTGATTCACCAGCTCCATCGCTCTTCCAATGGCTTTGTACGTTGAATTACCTTTTGGGGAAGTGGCCAGATAGACGACAGCCTCCGACAAAATTATCCTTGATTCCGGCATTCCGATCACCGAACAAGCCTGAAAACATGCCTGGGCAATCAGCAAGGCATTCGGGTTGGCAAGTCCTATGTCTTCGGCTGCCAGAACCAGCATGCGACGAGCTATGAAAATAATGTCCTCCCCTCCTGCCAGCATTCTGGCCAGCCAGTACAAGGCCGCATCCGGATCTGATCCCCGCATTGACTTGATGAAAGCCGAAATGATGTCATAATGCTGCTCACCGGTTTTGTCATAGGCGACGGTCCTTGTCTGAACCAGTTCCTCGATAGATGCATTGGTAATCTTGATTGGATTCTGGTTGTGTTGACTGTCCACCGCCATTTCAAGGAGGTTCAGCAAACGACGACCATCCCCACCGGAATGTAGTATGAGGGCTTCCTTTTCGTTTAGTTCAATGAGCAATTCCTTCAGGACAGTGTCCTCCTGAATGGCAAACGCAAGCAAAGATTCCATAGACTCCAGACTGTGCTCTTTCAGAACCAGCACCTGACAGCGGGACAATAGCGCCCGGTTCACTTCAAAAGACGGATTTTCTGTCGTGGCACCTATGAGAATGATCTGTCCGGCCTCCACTGCTCCCAGCAGGGCATCCTGTTGCGATTTATTGAAACGGTGAATTTCGTCGAGAAAAAGGGTGATTTTCCCCTCGAACTGAGCTCTGGCAATCACTTCCCGGACTTCTTTTACACCCGCTGATACGGCTGAGATATGAACAAACGGAATGCCAAGTGAGCTGGCGATCACCTGTGCCAGCGTGGTTTTACCTACACCGGGCGGTCCCCAGAAAATAACAGAGGGCATTCGTTTCCCTTCGATCCAGGAACGCAGGGGCTTTCCGGGACCTGTAATATGTTCCTGACCTACAATCTGGTCCAGGTTTTTCGGACGAATCCGTTCGGCGAGTGGCTTCAAATCAAAAGTATGACAGTCGGTGTGAGAAAATCCGGTGAACAATTCTGGCTGGAGGTAAATAATTTTCCAATAGAACCAGGCTTGACAATTACAGCCTTTTTGGTGTAGTTGCCAACCCGATGTATCCGGAAAGAACTGTTCCGTTTGGAACGATTCCGTCCTTGAAAACGGTGAATCATGCAACCAGATTTTCAGACAGCAAATAAACCAATTGCCCGCAGCCGGACACCCTGGTTTCTCTTAATTTTTATCCTGATGATGCCATTTTCTTTCCAAGCACAGCCCTTTACATCGGGTTCCGAAATGTTTGCCTTCCGCCTTACACCAGGGCAGGACCTGAAAACGGAGATTGAAAAAAAAGTGGTGGAAAACGGATGGAAAGCCGTGGCTGTTGTGACCTGTGTTGGGAGTCTGAATAAGGCGCATCTCCGTTTTGCCAACCAGAGCCAGGGCACGGAAATTCCTGGCAAACTGGAGATTGTAAGCCTGACCGGGACGATTTCGCCAGCAGGCACGCACCTGCATATGTCGGTCAGTGATTCGACCGGAAAGACGACCGGAGGGCATTTACTTCCAGGAAACTTCGTCTACACCACAGCTGAAATCGTGCTGGTAATTCTGAAAGAGTACGAATTTGACAGGGAAACTGATCCGACTTATGGCTACAAAGAACTGAAAGTGATCAGGAAAGAGAAAACTGTTAAAAAATAGGCGGCCCGGATGGAAGCGATAGCCCGCAGCCAGGGAGGAACGACCGCAGCGAGGACTATAAGCGAACAGCCGGAAATGCCCGCTCAAATCCAAAAATCCTGCTTTTTGGCAGCAGATTCTGAAGGTTTTCGGAACATATAAATTTAAATCCTGTGAAATCAGCGGGTGTTTTGGTGACTCATTCTTAATCGGCAAACCTGGTTGAGCATGCCCTACTTTCAGAATTCGATCAAATACCCGTATTTGCCCCATGCCGGAATATGAATGATTTCCGGACGCTTTCCGATGGAACAACCGAAAAATCCCGTACCGCAGTGGCTCCAGAATCTTCAGGACAATTCCTGGGAAATTGAATTGCTGATTTCAGGCGGTGCGGTATTTACCTTGCTGCAGTTCCCTGATTTGTTCCTCAATTTTATGCGGACGGTCAAGATTACCTCGGATCTGCCAGGCACAGCTCTGAGCTTGATTATGGGGATGGCCTGCATCAAAATCCTGACCAACGGATTCATCCTCCACCTCCTGCTGCGAGCGTTCTGGCTGGCGATGGTGTGCATCAACTACATCTATCCTCAGGGAATTGACGGCCGGAAAATGCAAAGAGCCTATCCCTTCCGTTCCCGCCACGTGGAAGGTGACCTGAGAGAACAGATCATGCATGTAGACCGATTGTCGGGTCTGGTGATCTTCATGACCATCATTTCGAGCATCATTGTGATTGGGTTTCTGGCGGCACTAATTCTGATATTGTTTTCAATTGAGCGTCTGGAGCAATCCGGCGGCATTGCCGGAGCCATCAGTGAGGCAATTTCGTATTTGCTTCTGGTTTATTTTGTCGATCTTCTTTCTATGGGATTCATCCGAAGAATTCCTGTGCTGGCCTGGGTGTTGTTTCCTTTTTTCTATTTGTTCGACATTCTCACATTCCGGTCCTTTTATGCACGGCCACTTGCCATGTTCAGTTCCAACGTACAGCGACCGGCATTTGTGGCGGGAGCAATGGCGTTTATTCTGATAACCGGTGTTACAACCTATATTCCGTTGGCACGGGGTATGCACTGGCCCCGTTTGTTTGACGCCCGGCAATACAGAGACCAGCTCACTTCCAGCAACATCGCGTTGGTTCAACGATACTATGCTGATCAATGCGATCCAAACCGGAGAGGCGTGGTGTCCATTCCTTCTCATCTGATTGAAAACAATTACCTGCAGGTGAATCTGCTTTATGACCGCTGGATGGATGGACTGCTTGACAACAGCCATCCTCAAAAGGACAAACGCTTTTTATCGGATCTGATTGAAATAAAGCTGGATGACAGCTTGTGCCAAAACATTGCCTGGATGGAGGTGAAGGCAGAAGAGGATAGCCAGATCGGGCTGGTCGCTATTCTGGACATCAGCCAATTACCGAACGGAGCACACAAAGTGAAGATTCAATCGAAAGAACTACCCAACGCAAAATACATGAAGGTCCGTTCGGAGTTGTTGTACAAAGTTTCAATTCCTTTCTGGAAGGATGTGCATTGATCAAGGAATTTACAGAATAGCCATTCGTTAACAACGCCCTCATGATCAGACTTTTTTAATGTATCGGTTCAACTTCAAACTTCCATCTCAGACACATTCCCTCCATTTCATGCGAATCATCTTCTTTTTCGTCGCCATTCTTTTTGCCTCCTGCCAGAGACAAGAAACGGCCCAGGTTTCAGTTCCTGACGCAAATCCATCGGCTTATTCCATTTCATCCACTGCGGTTGGAGATACATTTCAAATCCAGGTTTCAGTACCGGATTGTTACAAAGAAGACTCCAACAACCGGTTTCCGACTGTGTATCTTCTCGATGCGGATTTTTATTTTCCACTGATGAAAGCTCATCAGCATTTGTCCGAACAAACCGGAACACTCCCCCCTTTTGTATTGGTCGGAATCGGATATGGTGGACTCGTCCGGATGGATTCGTTGCGGACAAGGGACTTTACGTACCCAACCGCTATTCCGGAATATGAAATGGCATTAAGTGGCAAAGCAGATCGTTTTCTTTCCTTCCTCGAAACCGAACTGATTCCGGATATTGATCGTCGTTACCGAACAGAAACAACCAACCGTACCCTTGTTGGCCATTCTTTAGGAGGCTACTTTAGTTTGTTTGCGATGCAACAGGAACTAATGACAAAAAAGCTGATGTTCCGGAATTTTGTAGCCGCCAGCCCTTCTGTCCACTACAACCAGTATTATGTACTGAAACAGCTCGAGAAATTGAATACACCGAATTCCGATGGTCCGTCCGTTTTCATTTCGTTTGGTGGATTGGAAGATGAAGAAGAAAATGACGGAGACACAAGCTTTGTCACCTCAGAAGTCTGCCTTTCGCGGCTGCAATCGGCATTGACAAATAAGGCGCAAACCAGAACGGTACTTTTGTCAAACCTCGGGCATATGGATGCTGCCTTTCCTGCGTTTTCGAAAGGCTTAACACATTTCCTGGGTGAAAGTAAATGATGAGAGTTTCAGAGGGGTTCCGTCCAATCAAAATCCATAGACACGTTTAGAATGAAAGAAACCGAAATTTTTTATCCACCCAGTCGTCACGAATGGCGGGCCTGGCTCGAAGAAAATCACCTCAAAGCCAATTCTGTCTGGGTTGTTTACCACAACAAAGCAACAGGACGCCCTACTTTAACCTGGTCGGAAGCGGTGGACGAGGCCCTTTGTTTCGGATGGATTGACAGCAAAGTGATTTCCGTTGGGAACGGTTCGACACACCAGTTTTTCAGCCGGAGGAAAGCCAAAAGCACCTGGTCGAAAATTAATAAGGATAAAATCGAGCGGCTGGTAAAAGAAGGATTGATGGCGCCAGCCGGTTTCGAAATCATTGAGATCGCGAAACAAAATGGCAGCTGGAGCCTTCTGGATGAAGTGGAAGAAATCAAATCGCCACCTGATCTGGAGGAAGCTTTTGCGTTGTTTCCTGGTTCGAAAGAAAACTTTGAGGCGTTTAGTAAGTCCGTAAAGAAGTTCCTGCTCCAATGGATTGTACTGGCCAAACGTCCGGAAACCCGCCAGAACCGGATCAACGAAATCGCCGAAAAGGCCAGCCGGAACAAGAAGCCGAAGCCGTTTGATACCTGATTTGACACAATCAGTACCGTCCGCTGAAAAGCAGTTTCCTACTTCTGGAAGTTCATCGTAAAACTATAGATCACCAGACTACTGATGTAGACACCCAACCAGATTCCGTTCTGGAGAATGAAAATATCAGCCAATGTCGCAACCGCCAGTGAAACCACCACAAACGTAGCAATGTGCGCAAAGCGGGTCCGGGATGAAGGTTCTGTGTGAAAGAACCGTCCCAATGGAATGATGGATGTTGCCACAACCCCAGCTGCGAAATACAATTCTTCCATTCCCATGGCCACGCCTGCCAGTGCCAGAACAATTGAAATGCCCAATCCCAATCCGGTTATCCATCCGGCTTTCTTCTCATGATCACCTAAAAGATGGCGGCCAAAACGGTTGGTGAGCAAAATGAAATCGCCGATCGGGTCCATGATCCACATGGAATAGACCAACAAAAACATCATTGCTACTACTCCATAAAAAGCAGGGTAGGTCTGGGCAAGACTGGAGAATATCCGCCGCACTAAAATGAATCCGATGATGAAAACCCACTGCACTTTGTCACCCTTATCGGCCATCCAGAAGGCATAATTTAGGTACCACCGAAAAATCACATTCTGTGCTTTGAGCGATTCCTTCATTCCATCCCTCGCATGTTCAGCATTGGGATTCAGCCGAAGGGCTTCCATAAAATGCTCCCGGGCAGCTTTATGATCGCCAGACTGAAGGTAACTCCAGCCCACATTGGCATGGGAATACCAGTTGTCGGGAGATGCAGACAAAGTGTCTTCGGCAGCCGAAGCCATTTCATCTTTCCTTCCCAGTTTTGTGAGAATCAGCGTACGGTGATTGAGGCAAAGTACATTTTCCGGATTCACTTCCAGACCCTTTTCCACAAACTCCAGTGCCTTTTTGTAATCGCGGTTCTCAATGTAGAGCGCAGCCAGAAATCCGAAATAGTCCGCATCATAAGGATCGATTTCAATGGCAGTGCGAATTTCTTCCATCGCCTTCACCGGCTCACTGTTCATATCCCAGGCAAGAGCCAGATAATAATGAGCAATGTCTTCGGAAGGATAAGTCGAAACCAGTTTCTGCGCATATCCCAACGCCGGCTTCTTGTCTTTGGTATCGATGTAACAACCGCAAAGCAGCACCAATGCCAGGAAATGCTCCGGTTCTACGGACAGGGCTTTTTTGAGTTCGGCAATGGCGGCAGGGTATCGCTTGAGTTCGACAAGACCCCGTCCACGCTGAACGAGAATTTCAACTTCTTCCATTGGGTCTTACTTTTTGATGTTCAGGTATTTGAGTATTTCGTCGTACAAGCCGCCTTCGTTGCTGTACAGGGCATAATTCTTTGCGGTGGTAAACCACTCTTTGGTGGTGGCACGGTGCCGGGAAACGGCATTCTTCAAATCGGAAGTGGAGATGGGCAGAACCTTTCCTTGTTTGAGCGATTCCGTCAGTTTTGATTCGATGGCTATGTCGAGCAGAGCCTGCAGATCAGCTCCTGAATAGCCTTCTGTGAGTTTGGCGATGGCTTTTACATCGATGGTTTCCGTTGGTTTTTCCTGAAGGATCAGATTGAGGATTTCTTCTCTTGCCTGCAGATCGGGAGGTGAAACAAAGATGATGCGGTCGAAGCGTCCAGGCCGGCGGAATGCTGTGTCCAGAAACCAGGGCGAATTGGTGGCGCCCAGAACCAGGATGCCTTCGTTGGAATGTTTCACTCCGTCGAGTTCGTCCAGAAACTGGTTGATGAGAAAGCGGGAATTGGTTTTGCGCATATCGTTGCGGCTGGCACCCATGGCATCTACTTCATCAAAAAACAGAACACATGGCGTGTTAAGCCGGGCCTGTTCGAACACATCGTGCAGATTTTTCTCGCTGTTGCCCACCCACATATCGAGCACATCGTTGATGCCGACACTGATGAAATTGGCCTTTATTTCACCTGCTGTGGCTCTGGCAATGAGGGTTTTCCCGCAACCGGGAGGTCCGTACATAAGAATCCCCCCTCCTATTTTCTTTCCATACGCTTTGTAGATATCCGGATGTTTCAAAGGATGAATCACCTTCAGTGCGATTTCTTCCTTAATATTGGCCAGGCCGCCAATGGCTGAGAAGTCGATGGTGGGTTTTTCGATGTCGATTCCGTCGAGTAAAGCATCGACTTCATCATAGGAAACCATGGCAGCCAAACCGCTGTTTTTCAACGCTTCATTGAGCTGGTCTTCGAAATCTTCATCGTCCACATCCGGATCGATTTCCATGGCTTTGTCATACAGCTCTTTTGCCTGTTTGATTTCGTTGTTTGCAAGAAACACTCTTGATAAAAGGAACGTATTCTCAGCCACTTCGACTCCTTTCTCCAGCAATTCTTCCAGAATGACCTGGGCTGTGGAATAGTTTTTCAGATGAAAATAGCAGTGTGCCATTCCCATTTTCAATCCATCGTCCGCCGGAGAAAGCTGAAGACCTTTTTTGAGTTCTTCGAGTGCTTCTTCATATTGTAACAAATCGAGATAGGCCTGAATCAGAATTTTCCGAAGTGCCTGATTTTCGGGTGAAAACTGAAGTGCTGCTTTCAGCGAATCGATCTGAGGGTTGCTCATAGTGGTAAACGGAGGTCCAAAAATACAAGAAGATCAACGGACGAAACACAATAATTCTGGCCATCCAAAGAAGAATATGGCTTATCAACACTAGACGCTATCCTCAACCTTCCTACTTTCGTGTTTTCTTGCGAAGAATGCAAAACCGAAAACTGCGAATGGGAATGGTGGGCGGTGGCCCCGGAGCGTTTATTGGAAACGTGCACCGGATGGCGGCGGCCATGGACGGAGAAATCGAACTGGTCTGCGGTGCATTCAGTTCAGATCCAACCCTTTCTGCTGAAGCCGGTAGACAATTGTTTCTGCCTCCCGATCGGGTATATCCCGACTTTGAGACAATGATTCTTACAGAAAAACAGCTTCCGGAAGGAAATCGAATGGATTTCATTTCCATTGTAACACCCAATCACCTGCATTTTGCTCCGGCGAAACTGGCATTGGAAAATGG
>DAIOVD010000052.1:0-23869 GCA_036759185.1 Catalimonadaceae bacterium
GAACAGGTTGGCAAAGAACAGGTTGTTCCCCAGTTGTCTTTGTTAAACCAGTCATTGGAAATGCCTCTCCAGTAAGGTGCATTGGCAACCGAGAACGGAGGTGAACTTACTGAGGCACAGGCATACACATTGATGTCGTCTATGGCGATGTCGTTACCAGCAGCCTGTGCTGAAATATTCACAATTGAAAGTGGAATGGTGGTGTTGTTTCCACTATTAAACTGGAAGGAATATTTGTTCCAGACACAGTTTACGGTTTCAAACGGTACCGAAACGTCGGCGCCTGTCCGGTAACACCCGGTGTAAATTCCGAACAACAAACTACTTTCTGCACCGGCAAGACTGACGGCGTTGAATGTCAATACATAATCTGTATTTGGAGTAACCGTAATGTTTTGCGTCCAGAGGTTAAGAGATCCGGAGGTTGCAGCATTTCCAACCAGCATATTTCCTCCTGAATCAGGTGAACGTAAAGCAGGTGTGTTGAGATTGCAAAAATTCGTATGAACATCATTTGGATTATCCACCACAGCATACGTTTGTTCCGGCCACATTTCATTTTGTAGGGTATCTATATCCACTACATAATTGTATTGTGAAGTAAATCCGGAGTTTCCAGCTGAAAAATCTCCGTTCACAACCAGATTCGCTGTAATCGGACAATTGATGAAGATTGCTACATAGTTACTGTAGTTTGTCCCGCATCCACCGGATGTCACCATTCTGCACACCAGTGAATAAGTTCCGGCGCCAGGAAAGTCGGGTCCGTAAGGTGTATACGTCGAAGAAGTTTTCCCCGTTAAGTCGGTGATTGGTCCTCCCAGGATGGTGTAGTAACCCCATTGATACGATGTTACATTTAAACCTGTGGCTGTCAGTAATGTTCCGGTACCTGCCGTTGTCAGTACCTGAGAAGCAGCCGGTGCAATCCGGAATTGGTTTATGGTGAAGTTGGTTCCGTTGTCTACTGAGCTTACAATCGGATTGTTACTCACTACCCGAACCCTGTAACCAGTGCCGGAGGCCAGATTGGCAGGAATGAACCCATCAATCGTACCACTCAGTGCGCTGGTTGTCAATGTGCCCAACGTTGTCGGATTGTTGAAACTTCCGGACGAGTTCGAAAGTTGGGCGGTATATGTATTTCCGGAGTTGAAATGCGTAGAGGTTGTCACAGTTCCGGGAGTGGTAAATGACACCAGAATTGAGTCTCCATCATAAGGCGTAACCTGGTAACAGGTCTGAGCAAGGGCAGAAGCATTGATGATGCCAACCGGATTCACACGGAGGTCAGTAACGCCAATGGTCCCTGAGCCGGTATTGAACACAAATTTGAGATTGTTCATCACTTGGGCAGGAGTCTGAACATTCAATCCGGCAGCAAACCGTGTATTTCCTGCCCAGACATCCGCTTTACCGGTTGCCAGGGTGTTTGATCCTCGTCCATTTGGATTGGTGTACGTGATGGAGGAACCGGAAGTGTTCACAACCCAGGTAATGGTTTGTGTGCCGGAAAGTGTCGCAGATGTAGTTGAAACGCCGTCCGGATGCGTTAGTGTAAATTCACCTGTTGTCGCACTCAGATTTACCTGGAGTCTTGCCGTCGCGGTGTGTACTGTGGCATTGTTTGAAAAGCCTGACCCTATGATCATCGTGGCAGCGGCTGATGTGGCCGAAGACGATGTAGTGGACATGTTGAATTGAACCACCTGGGCAGAAGCTGCCGGAGCCAGAGCAATGGTTCTGGATCCATACACAGAACCTGAACCCGCAGAAGTAAAGATGATGTCGTCGCCTGAGGTAGATGATATGGCATTCCCGGCGTTATTGGATGTCGACAACACTTCAAAACCTGTCTGGATCATCGCACCGTCATTGCTGCCGGTGTATGAAGTTGGAAAGGAAGAGTATTGCTGTCTGAGTCTTCCGTTTTGCCCGATGGATATGTTGCTGAGTACAAATCCATTGTTCGAGTTCTGAACAGTGGTGCCGGTTCCAATCGTGGTACTTCCTGTCATAGTGATCGGGTTGCTGCCATCGATGGTTTGAGTGCCACCATTAAAGGTGACGGCTCCGGTTCCGGTTTTAGAGAGAGTTCCGTTGTTGGTTATATTCCCTCCAAAAGTAAAAGGAGAATTGTTGGAAGTTGAAATGGATCCTGTACTGTTGATGGTCAGATTACCGGTAAATGTGTTGGTTCCGCCATCATCGGTATCTGTAAGGGCACCTGCCAAAGTGGTTGAACCTGTAACCGTCAGATTGTTCGGACCGGTTTCCAGAGTTCCGGAATTGAGAACCAGATTTTCGTTCACAGTTGTATTGCCAGCCAGTGTCTTTGTATGGCCACTTCCGGTAATTGTGAGATTACGGTACGCAAGGGGAGAGGCTGGCAACGAATATGTGGTAGATCCATAATATTCGATCGTGCTTCCCGGAGTCGTTACTAGATCATTTGTACTCACTGTCGGGAACGTTCCGGAGGCGAGTTTCAGAGTTCCGGATCCAGTCAGTGTTGTAAAAGTAAACCCGTTAAAGGCCTGTAGATCTAGTGTTCCGGGATTCGGTGATCCATCGATTGTGACATTTGGAACGGTTTTGGATCCCGATGTTGCCGTCACAATCCGGTTGTTACCAACCTGAATACTGGATCCAATGGTTGGAGGTATTGGTGAAACAGGTCCAACATACCCTGCCAGTGACCATGTTCCTGCCGTCTCATAATTACCGGTAGCAAAACTGTAAAAGGTTCCCGGTAGAAAACCCACATTCGGGCCGGCGGTGTAGTTGCCGGCAATGGTTGCAGCAGAGAGAGGGAAGGAAATTACCCTGGCGACAACAGTCGAAGTAGCGCCTGTCGTCCATGCACTGCTTATGTATTTGGCTGAACCATAGATTGCCTCAACACCTGGAGTCGCATTGGCTTCCGATGCATCATAAGTGGCCGTTATTGTTCCGGTTACATTGCTGAAATTGTTTCCTGAAACCACCCAGTGTTTGGTGATGGAATAGCTGTTATCCAGTTGAGAAGGTGCCAATGTGTTCACTGCTTTCACATTCACATATCGGGTCCCGGCAACACCACCCAAAGTAGCTCCCGTAAATGTGAGATTGAAAGGAGTGTACACAGTACCGGTTCCAACCGGAAAATTGAAGGAGCTGTTTGTTACATCAAAATGTCGTCTCACCACTCCGGCACCAGATGTGCGGATCATATTGGAAGAAGATGGTGGATTTCCGGCAAGCGAACTTCCCACTGGAAGAACCAAGTTGTAACCGGCAATATCAACGATTCCAGAATTTAAAGTCAGCGTAGTATTGACCGTTGTGTTGGCCTGCAACGTTTTTGTACCGGTTCCGCTGAAGGTCAGATTCCGGTATGTGGTGATGGCAGATGGAAGATTGTAATTTCCTGAACCGCTGTATTCTATGGTGTTACCTGCCGTTGTGATGAAGTTGTTGGTCGTCACTGTCGGGAAGGTACCGGATGCGAGCTTCAATACTCCAGACCCGTTAAGTGTAGTGAAGGTAAAAGCGTTATATGTCTGCAAATCAAGTGTTCCTGGATTTGGCAACCCATCGATGGTCACAGTTGGTACTGTTTTTCCACCTGATGTTGCTGTCACAACACGGTTGTTTCCAATCTGAATATTGGATCCTGTTGTAGGAGGGATTGGTGAAACAGGTCCGCCAAATCCTGTAAGTGACCAGGTTCCGGATGTTTCATAGTTTCCGGTAGCGAAACTGTAAAACGTACCCGGCAGAAATCCAACATTGGGTCCTGCTGTGTAGTTTCCAATGATTGTGGCACCTGCTAATGGGAAGGTGATGACTCTGGCCACCACTGTAGACGTGGCGCCGGTTGTCCATACACCACCGATGTATTTGGCAGAACCGTAAATGGCTTCCACACCTGGGGTTGCATTGGCTTCGGATGAAGCGTAGGTAGCTGTGATGGAGCCTGTTACATTACTGAAATTGGTGGCCGAAACCACCCAGTGTTTCGTAATGGAATAGGTCGCATCCAATTGGGACGGAGCTGTCGAGCTTACTGCTTTCACATCCACATATCGGGAGCCTGCAACTCCACCCAATGTAGCCCCCGTAAATGTGAGATTGAAAGGAGTGTACACAGAGCCGGTTCCAACCGGAAAATTGAAGGAGCTGTTTGTTACATCAAAATGTCGCCTCACTACTCCCGCACCGGATATGCGGATCATATTGGAGGAGGAAGGTGGATTCCCGGCAAGCGAACTTCCTACTGGAAGAATCAGATTGTATCCGGCAATATCCACGATACCCGCATTTAAAGTTAGTGTAGTATTGACCGTTGTATTGGCCTGCAAAGTTTTTGTACCGGTTCCGCTGAAGGTCAGATTCCGGTACGTGGAAATAGAAGCAGGAAGACTATAATTTCCTGAACCGCTGTATTCTACTGTATTGCCTGCTGTTGTGATGAAGTTGTTGGTCGTCACTGTCGGGAAGGTGCCGGAAGCGAGTTTCAGAGTGCCGGCTCCGTTAAATGTCGTCACTGTGTATCCTGTAGTTGTCTGGATATCAAGTGTCGAAGTGGCATCAATCTGAAGAACTTTAATTGTTTTTGTTCCCGTAGCCGCCGTCACCGTAAAACCATTTCCCACATATACATCAGATCCGTTGGTCGGTGGAATTACAGATGCGGCTCCCAGGTAACTGGTGGTTGACCAGGTGGATCCTGTTTCGTACGGACCGGTAGCCCGGCTGTAGTAGGAACCTGGTAAAAATGCTCCGGCAGGTCCAGCGGTGAAAGTACGGGTCAGACTTGTCATACCCGTGAAACTGATGAGCTGACTTGGGATGGTGACGGTTCCGGAATTTGCCCAGCTGCCGTTGTAGGTAGAGCCGACATATACCGGTTCCGCTGTTGCATTTCGTTCCGAAACATCATAGGTAAATGACAAGGAAGCATTGATGGTGCCGCCAATGTTAAAGGACGATACGTCCCAGTATTTTGTCAGAGAATAGGAGGCATCCAGCTGGCTGGGTGCCACAGATGCAACCGGCCGCATGGCGACATAACGGGATCCAACTGGTGCAGTAAATGTTGTTGCTGTAAAGTTGATCGTAGCAGGAGTGTAGGCGGCAGTCGTTCCAAATGGAAAGGTAAACGATCCGTTGGCATCAAAATACTTTCTTACAAGTCCTGTGCTGTTTGCCAGAATCATTGTCGAAACGGACGGTGAACCGGAAACTGTTGCTGCTACAGCAAGGTCCAGATTGTAGACCCCGAGCGATAGCAATCCGCTGTTCAGTATCAACGACTCATTTACAGTTGTCGCTGCCTGAAGCGATTTCGTATACCCGGAACCGGTGATGGCCAGATTCCGGTATGAAGTAATGGAGGATGGTAGATTGAAAGTCGCCAGACCATCGTATTCTACAGTGCTTCCGGCTGTTGTTATAAATGTGTTTTTCGCAGGAGTCGCAATGGTTGGAAACACAGCACTTGCTCCGGAAGAAGAGATCTTTATCGTACCTGCTCCTTTCAGTGAATCTAAGGAAATACCGGTATAAGTTGATAAATTCAGGATGGATCCTGAGTTGACAATTAACCAGCTTAGGTTTTTTGTTCCGGCTGTTACCGTGACTGTTTTTCCATTCCCGATGTTGATCTGAGATCCTAACGTTGGTGGAATCACTGTGGCAGCTCCGGCATATCCCGATAATGACCAGGTCGATCCGGATTCAAAATTGGCATCGGCGATGCTGTAAAACTGTCCTCTGGTAAAGGCAACCGACGGACCAGCGGTGAAGGTCCGTGTTAAACTGGTCATTCCGGTAAACGAAACCTGACTGGATGGTATATTCACCGTACCTGTCGTTGTCCATCCGGCATTATAACTACCACCTACATAAATCGGTTCTGTCGTGGCGTTTCGCTCTGTGGTAGAATACGTAAATGTAAAAGATGCATTGATGGTTCCGGAAATATTGAATGACGAGACATCCCAGTATTTGGTCAATGAGTAGGAAGCATCCAGTTGGTTCGGGGCCACAGTGGCGACTGGTCGCATGGCAATAAACCGGGATCCTGCCGGAGCCGTAAATGTCGTAGCAGTGAAGGTGATTGCAGCTGGAGTGTAAACTCCTGTAGTTCCAAACGGATAGGTAAATGAGCCGTTCGCATTGAAATATTTTCGAACCAATCCGGTACTGTTGGCCAGAATCATGTTGGTGGAAGATGGCGTACCGGTAACCGTTGCGCCAACAGCAATATCCAGATTGTTTGACCCAATCGAAAGCAAACCTCCCCCAAGATTCAATGTTTGGTTGATTCTAAGGAGAGCAGAAGTCGACTTTGTCTGACCAGTCCCGGAAATGCGCAGAATACGATACGCCGCAGGTGCTGCTGGAAGGTTGTAATTGGTTGAACCATAGTATTCCACGGTACTTCCGGCTGTCGTTACAAATGTGTTGGTGGTTACAGTCGGAAATACTGCAGTCGCGGCTTCTGATGCCGTAATCCGTATTGTTCCGGAGCCTGCCAGTGTTCCGATTGAAATGCCGGAATAAGTACCGATGTCAAGTGTTCCGGCACTTCCGTTTCCTACATTGACTGTTGAGTTGGTGAGTGTTTTCGATCCTGCCGTTACCGTAACAGTTCGGTTGTTTCCAATATGAACAGTTGAATAATTTGTCGGGGCAATCAATGTGGCAGCTCCGGCGTAACCAATTAATGACCAAGTCGATGGTGTTTCGAAATTGCCACTGGCAATGCTGTAAAAATTGCCAGCTGAAAATGCGACCGAAGGACCAGCCGTCCAGTTACCAGTCAGATTGCCGACCAGTGTTCGTGTGTAGGAAACGGTAGGATTGGTAACAGTGCCGGAAGTTGACCAGGAAACTCCGTCCCAATATGCATTGGTGTACATCGGTTCAGCCGTAACATTTCTTTCTGAGTTGTCATACGTAAACGACAACGATGCCGATACAGTTGTCAGGTTTGTGCTGGAAGTAGCCCAGTATTTAGCCAGTGAATACGTGGCATCCAGTTGATTTGGCGCCACACCAGCTACAGCCCGAAGGCTTATGAATCGTGAACCTGCTCCCCCTACAAAAATTGTTCCTAGACTTAATGTGATGGTGGAAGGCGTATAAACTCCGGTTGTTCCCACTGGCCAGGAAAACGAACCTAGTGCATCAAAATATTTCCGGAGGGATCCGGTTCCGTTTGTCAGTACCATCGCACTTGCAGACGGTGTCCCGGTTACGGTTGCCGATACTCCCAGATCAAGATTGAGATTTCCCAGTGATAAAAATCCACTGTTGAGAACTAAGGATTCGTTTACTGTTGTTGATGCCAATATTAATTTCGTAGATCCTGAGCCAGTTACAGCCAGTCGGCGGTAAGAAACCGGAGAAGCGGGTAAGTTATAATCCGCAACTCCATAGTATTCGACGGTACTTCCGGCAGTGGTGATGAATGTATTTTTTGCAGATGTCACCGTTGGGAAGACAGCTGTTCCACCTGATGCGGTTATTTTAATTGTGCCTGACCCCTTAAGTGAATCGAGGGTAATTCCAATTGCCGTTCCAAGATCAAGTGTTGAACCGGAATTGACAATCAGCCAGCTCAGGTTTTTTGTTCCAGCTGTCACAGTAACTGTTCTGCTGTTTCCTATCTGGATTTGGGATCCCAAAGTAGGAGGGATGGTGGAAGGAGAACCAGCATATCCTGTCAAAGACCATGTTGCAGGAGTTTCAAAATCTCCATTGGCAAGGCTATAAAAAATGCCACGGACGAAGGCAACGGACGGACCTGCTGTCCAGTTACCAATAAGCGTTGAACTGGAGAGAGTAAAGCTGATTACTCTGGCGACCACGGTTGAAGTGGCCCCGGTCGTCCAGGAGGATCCATTGTAATAAGCGTTGCCAAAAATTGGCTCTGCTATCGGAGTTGCCTCTGAAATATCATAAGTCGCTGAAATGCTTCCATTTGCATTGTTGATGTTTGTGGATGTGGTGGCCCAGTATTTGGAAATGGCATAGGTTGGATCCAGGACAGAAGGCGCCACTGTTCCTACACACTGAATTCCAATATACCGCGATCCA
Organism: Catalimonadaceae bacterium; assembly: GCA_036759185.1. Taxonomy (GTDB): domain Bacteria; phylum Bacteroidota; class Bacteroidia; order Cytophagales; family Flexibacteraceae; genus CAMDMI01. The sequence continues at coordinate 8,089 of DAIOVD010000052.1, forward strand.
GCCAATCCTGTGAAGGTCGCTGATGTGATGTTTAATGCAAATGGTGTGTAAACTGATCCTGTTCCGAATGGAATGGTAATCGATCCGGCAGCATCAAAGTATCGTCTTACCTGGCCGGAAGATGAAGCAAGTATGTAGTTGGTTGAAGAACCTGTTCCTGCGATAGATGAACCAACAGGAAGCACAAGATTGTTTGTTCCTAAAACCAGAATGGCACCATTTAGTGTGAGGACTGAATTCACAGTGGTAGAACCAGCCAGCGATTTATTTGCACTTCCACTGATGGTTAGATTACTGTAGGTGAAAGTCGAAATATTCTGGATACCACCATTGTATTCGACCGTTGAACCTGATGTAAGGGTGTTCGTCGAATAGTTGGTTGGAAAGGCATTCGTTCCTCCGATTTTCAAAGTTCCGGCTGCAGCGATACTCAAAGTACCTCCGGCAACTGCCCGGTTCGCTGTTCTGGAACCCAGATCCAGCATTCCGTTAACAGTCAGGTTCCCTCGTACATTCAGGTTGAAATTAGATAGTGTTGTCTGGCTCGTTGAATTGATGGTGATGTTATTGAGATCCACAGTGGTGGGTGTTCCTCCGCTGATGGATTGTGCTCCTGTTTTTGTGAATGTGATGTTACCCACATTGGTGGAATTCACCATATTTAGAACAGAACTGTTGCCTAATGAAACATTTCCTCCGATTGAAACCGCGTGAGTGGTGGCAGAACCTGGTGCCGCCATATTAAAATTTCCTCCAACCGTGAGGTCTTTCAGAGTCAAAGTATACGCAGTTCCTCCGGCCGGAAACTGAAGAGTGGAACCACTCAGAATATTCAGATGATTGCTTGACGTGAAACTCCGGTTGATGGTTTTTGTTCCAGAACCTGAAGTCGTTAGTGTGTAAAATGAAATAGTTCCGGTGCCGGTTCCTCCAATGGACTGAGCTGAATTGGAACTCAAAATCACGGAACTGCTTGCTCCTGCACTGAACGCAGATACATTATTACTGTTATTGGTGAAATTTCCACTAATAGTAAAATCAATTGAGGAAGATACCGCTCCGCTGGCATTGCTAATCGTGAAATTATTAAAGACAGTGGTAGTGGGTGAACCACTGATGGACTGTGGTGACGCGGAACCAAATGTAGTGGTTCCGGCTGTTTGGTTGAACTGCCCGTTATTGACAAATCCGCCGTTTACGATAAGATTTGCCGTTGTAGCATACGTAGTGGGTGGCTGCACCGTAAATGTTTCGTCAACTGTTACGGGTGATGATGCCGTTTTGGTTCCCCCACCGGAAATTGTCAGTTTTTTGTACGTTGCAGGTGATGCTGGAAGCGTATACGAATTATTACTACTGTATTCAATCGTATTTCCGGCATTGCCAATAAATGTATTCGTCGATATTGTTGGAAATACAAGTGTGCCGGATGTCGCAGCAAGTTTCAGAGTACCGGACCCGTTCAGAGTGCCAATGCATGTAAGTCCGGCTGAAGTACCCAGATCCAGGGTTCCTCCGGAGTTAATGTTGATGCTATTGGATGAAAGAGGTGTGTTTACATTGACAGTATTCCCTGTAAGAATCACCACATTGTCAATGTTACGTGGAACCATGGATCCGGTCAGGCTGGCTCCGGTTGGATCTGTTGTCCAACTGGCAGCAGTCTCATAATTGCAACCACCATTGCAATTCGTATTGTAACTGTAGAGTGTGGTCGCGGCCACTGCACTTTTCAGGCCCAGTGTATAATATCCGTTGGAAAGATTGGCATTGGTTACGGTAAATGAAACTCTTCCCGGAACGCTCACATCCGGAGAACCCGAAATTGTCGCCATCGAATAATTTGTGGCTCCGGTAGATGACCTGTACAAAAGCACATAATCACTCGCTGTTCCGGAAACCCTTGTCAGTCCTGCCTGTGTGTAATCAAAACCGATGGTGACATCTGCAGAGCCTGTTTTCTCAATCCGGTATTCCCTTGCCCAATGCGATGTAACATTTGCTGCGATAACAGAAGAATTGGCTAGAAAAGAACCTGCTGATGCACTATGTGTTGTTCCGTCATGCCCAGCAAAGATATATTCACCTGCAGCATCCAATGTTGAAGAAGATTCTGTAAGCAACAATGCGCCTCCATTACTGGTGCTGTGCTTAACGGATCCATCGGTGGTTCCGATCCCGATCAGATCAAAGGTGGAGGTTGTATTTGCATAATAATCACCTGTTGTGAGAGCTAATCCATATTTTGCCCCTAGATAATTTTCAACAACCACCCGTTGTGCAGCATTGATTCCGGTGCTGAACAGAACAACTTCGGCAATATCTCCGTTGAACCAGCCTGCAGACCCACCGTTGATAGAGCCCAGCCGGCAGGATGTAAAACCAACTGCTGAACTGGTTCCAGTCTGCAAAACCCCGATCTGGGTTCCCTGAATATAAGCCTGCAACTGCCGGTTCGAGGAGCCGTCCAGAGTTCCAAGAACCGAGACGACTGATCCGGAGTTGGATGTTGTCATGCCGGTTTTATACGGATTCTGGTTCCAGAATTCTACACTGTTGTTATTGGCCCCATCCGAGAAAAATCGAAAAACATCCCCGCTGTATGGCCTGCTATCAAACAATCCTCTTGGGTTTGTAGTGTTCCGGGTAACAGCAAAAAAGCTCATTGGTAGTGCATTGCTGTTGTCGAGGCGGTTCCCAAACAGCATTTCTGTACTGCTGCCATTGAAGCGGATTACCGGTAATCCGTTTAGCACATTGGTGTAGTATGTTGGTTTGTTTGCAGCTGTTGACTGCATGGCATACGAGCCATTCGAAGATTGATCATTCCATTGATAAACCAATTCAGAGTTGGAGGCAGAGGTAGAGCCAGCGTCATTGAAAACTCCGGCATCTGCTTTCAGCCACAGCTTATTACGTGGTTGTCCACCACTTCCGGTTGCGTTACCAACACCACCAGGACCTGTTTGTCCGTATGTTGCTCCGATCAATGCAACGCTTGCAAGGGCGGGCAAACTGAGACGAATGAAAATCTGATACATGTTTACCATAAGAAATAGAGTCTGTCGTCATTGGCCAGGTCCTGTGTTGTCATTGTACATGCATATGGGATGTACGATGCTTCCAGGGAACAGTTCAGAAAATCAATGCTTCAGGAAAGAAGTATGGATTTTCAGGAGGGCTGTACCAGCCTGATTTTTGTCAATACAAAAGAATGATTTCATCACTCTGTTTTCTGCACTTATAGAAACCTCCGTTTACATGTGTAAGATTCTAATTGAGTTAGGTTCTGTTTCTCATGTGTTTATTTTCAAAGGAACCCAACAGGATTTATGAGCAAGATCATGATTTGAAAGCTACGAGGCCCGACAGTGCTTGCAGTGTGGCAAAATGCGGGTTTTAGTTTTGTCAGGTCTTAATTCACAGTGCTGAGTATGATGGGATTTTGTTTGGAACTAAATGATGTAAATCCTCGCTTGTAGAGTTTTATTGTGGAGAGTATGGTGAAGTCATTGATGACTCTGTTTCCCTGAGATGGTCAGTTTTCGGTGATTATCATTTCGTAGGCCGTAAGGGAATGAAAAATGTTTGTCGTTGATCCAAAGGAGATAGAGGCATTTTTTTTACACGATGAAGTTTTGCCTGAGAACAACTGATGATTGATGGAGGTAAATGCGATTCAGTTTGAGAGAGAAATTCCATGCATCCTACTTATTGAGTTCGATTCAATTTGCAGTATCACTTCAAATTTTCCGTATTAACGTGAGATAGGAGGGTCTACTGATTCAGACAATGAAATCATACCCATCAGCATCTTTGATCAAGTTGTGATAATAACAACTTTTCTGCCATAATAGCCGGGAATTTTTGAGACAAGTGCCTCATTTTTCTTATATGGTTGATATCAGCGTGTTTGCGGTGGCGTAGACAGTACATTCTGATGCGGGCATTTCTGACCTGTGAATATTACCTTCAGCTTAGAGGTTGTCGTAAAATAGATGCCTGATTGGTTGCAATAGTAGAAGTAGATTTGACGCAGGTATATCAGATTTTGCAAAGACAATCAGGCGATTCATGAAGATTTTTATTTCGTTCTGGTGAATAGATTTTGGTGATTCCATATTCTTACTACATTTGCAACTCTGAAAAACAAACATCTGTAACAATGTTAAAAATCAATGTTCGTAAAGTGATGGAGGCAAGAGGAATCTTCACTCCATACAAATTCATGGTAAAGAACGGTTTCACTCCGACAACTGCCACCAAAATTTCTAATGGAGATGTTGAGTATCTTCGTCTTGAGTACATCGAGAGACTTTGTGGATTGCTGAATTGCCTTCCTAATGACCTTTTCGAGTGGACTCCAAACGATCGTAAAGAAGACTCACCAACACATCCTCTTCAGGCGATTCGTAAGAATGAAAATTCTCTCAATCTTCCTGAGATCCTGAAAGGTTTGCCAATGGACAAACTACGTCAGGTAGAAGAAATGCTGAAAAGCATGAAATAGTCAACCTGACTGTTGAATAAAGGCCGCCCAAAAGGTGGCCTTTATTTTTTTGCGCCAACCTGACTGGAGTTTCGTCAATGTCTGGTTTTCAGCGAAGAAATTGAGGTGATGCTTGTTGAACGGTTGGTTTTTACCCGCAATCAATCTCTACATTCTGGCCATTTTGAATAGTGCAAGATCTTTGTGGCGCATGTTCAGCATCCGGGCAATGTTCTTATTCGTCAGGGAACCTTTAAAACAGTAAACCCCTTTCATAAACCAGTCTTTTGTGAAAATAAGATCTTCCATTCCTCCGAGTTCAGCTCCACGGATGAGCATAGGAGTTAGAATGTTGCTCAGGGCAGTTGTGGCAGTATGGGCAACCCTGGACGCTATGTTGGGTACACAATAATGAATCACATCATATTTTTTGAAAACCGGTTCGGTATGTGTCGTCATTCTTGATGTTTCAAAGCAGCCACCCTGGTCAATGCTCACATCGATGATGATGGAATCCGATTTCATTGTCGACACCATTTCTTCCGTTACCACACAAGGTGTTAAACCATCTTCCGCACGGATGGCACCAATCACCACATCAGCCCGTTTCAGTGCATCACTTAAGTTGGCATAGTCAATTGTCGACGTAAATAACATATTGCCCAGCCTCTGCTTCATTCTCCTGAGCTTATACAGATGGTTGTCAAATACCTTAACTTCAGCACCCAATCCCAGTGCGGTTCGTGCCGCATATTCTCCTACAGTTCCGGCACCAATAATGACAATTTTTGTTGGCGGAACACCTGTTACACCTCCCATGATGATGCCCCGTCCGTTGTTCCGACTGTTGAGATACTCAGCTGCGATCAGTAGGACCGTGTTACCGGCGATTTCACTCATCGCCCGAACGATTGGCATAGAACCGACCACGTCTTCAATCATTTCAAATGCGACGGCCGTAATCTTCTTTTTGTTCACCGCTGTGAAATAATCGCCTTTCAGTTGTGAAAGTTGCAAAGCCGAAATCAAAGTACTGCCTGGTTCGATCATCTCGATTTCTTCCAGACTTGGAGGTGTTACTTTTAATATAACATCCCCGCTTTTGTACAGCTCTTCCGGACTGTAACATATTTTGGCTCCGGCCTCACTATACAGATTGTCTTTGAACTTGGCGCCTGTTCCGGCACCAGCTTCTATGCAGACTTCATGTCCATTGTTTATCAGAAGAGCAGTGGCCTCCGGAGTAAGGCACAGCCTGTTTTCCTGCATTTGAATTTCCCTGGGCACGCAAATGGAAAATCCCTTTCGTTTGGTTTGCACCTCCAGGAGTTGTTCTTTTGGTAGAAGTGCCTCCGATGTCAGGGCTTTTACTTCAGACGAAATTTCAATTTTCATGAACCAGGACGGTAATTCTTCGTTTTACAGGATCTACGTATTCCAATGTGACGGACAAGTAGGAAACAGCTGGGATATAACCCACGGCAGAAGCCCATTCGATCAGACAAAAATAGCCGCTTTCTTCGATTTCAAACATGCCGATTTCATAAAGTTCATCAAACTGCTGTAATCGGTACAAATCAAGGTGGTAAATCTTGCCCCCTAAAGTCGTTTTATATTCGTTCACAAGAGAAAAAGTGGGGCTTGTTACTTCTTCCTGAACACCCGAATGTTTTGTAATCTCCTGAACCAATGTGGTTTTTCCAGCACCCAGATTGCCTTCTAATAGCCATATCCGGTATTTGCTAAATTCTGAAATCAATTGAGCTGCAATTTCAGATGTTTCTTCCAGTTGGTACTCCAGTTGGTGCATGTATAAAGATTCTGAAAGGTTTGTTCAGGAATGAATGTGATTCAATAGACCGTAAAAAACAGAAGTCCGAAGAATTCGACAAATGAGCAGGGTCATCAATCATTAAGTCAGTTTACCTGGCTCAGTGCATACAGCAATAAATTAGCACCCATCTGAAGGGCCTGTTGCCTCACCGGTTCCGGGTCATTGTACACCTGTTGGTCTTCCCATCCATTTCCCAGATCGCATTCAAAAGAATAAAAACAAACCAGTCGTCCCTGATAAAAAAGCCCGAATCCTTGTGGTGGTTTTCCATCATGCTGGTGCACTTTAGGAAGGCCCTGGGCAAAATTGTACTTGATGTGGTAGATCGGATGTGAAAAGGGGATTTCAACAAAATCAAGTTCGGGAAACACCTTTTTCATTTCCCGACGGATAAATTTATCCATCCCATAATTGTCATCCAGATGAAGAAAACCGCCTCCCAGAAGGTATTTTCGTAGATTGGCTGCATCGTCCTGGGAAAAAACTACATTTCCATGTCCTGTAAGATGGACGAACGGATATTGAAAAATTTCAACCGAACCAGGCTCCACAACCGCTTCTTCCGGATTGAGATTGGTTTTCAGGGTCCGGTTGCAATAGGAAATAAGATTGGGCAAAGAGGTTTTGTTCGCATACCAGTCTCCACCTCCTCCATATTTCATTTTGGCAATCTGGAATGAATAGGTACTGACTCTCTGACCCCAAACAGTCGTACAAAAAGCGATGGATACAAACAGCACCCACGCAAACATCCGGCCTTTCAACATTTGGCAAATATGGCAGAAAGTGATCAGAGCTAGAATACAAAAGTTCGGTCATTCAAATCATTATCGTCTACATTGGCCTGACTGTTGATTATGACTGAAAATCCTTTGCCCTAATTTTCAGGCCTTGGGTAGGCAAATGCAGACATTGCCTTACATTTGCTCTCCCAATCAAGAAAAATGACGACGGAAAAAGTATCTTTACTTAGTCACCGGGTTCAGGTGATGGAAGAATCACAGACCATTGGAATGGCGAAAAAGGCAAGAGAACTTGCTGCTCAGGGAATTGATGTTGTAAATCTGAGTTTTGGAGAGCCTGATTTTCCGACTCCGGATCACATCAAAGAGGCTGCCAAACGGGCCATCGATGAGGGCTTTACCTTCTACACACCAGTGGCAGGCTATCCAGATCTGAAAAAAGCCATTTGCGAAAAATTCCTTCGAGACAACAATCTTCAGTTCAAACCTGAAAACATTGTGGTTTCAACCGGAGCCAAACAATCCATAGCCAACGTTATTTTATGTCTGGTAGATCCGGGTGATGAAGTTGTGATCATCGGACCTTACTGGGTAAGCTATCTGGAAATCGTAAAACTGGCAGAAGGAACACCTGTTATTGTGACGGGAAAATTTGAAAATCAATACAAGCCTTCAGTCGCTGAAATTGAGAAAGCAATCACCCCTAACACAAAAGCCATTCTGTATTCATCACCGTCCAATCCAACCGGAGCGGTGTTTTCAAAAGAAGAGCTGGAACAACTGGCCGATGTGCTGGTCCGGAACCCCGGAATCGTAGCGATTGCTGATGAGATTTATGAGTACATCAATTTTATCGGAAAGCACGAAAGCCTCGGTGCCATTGATAGGGTCCGTGATCAGGTGGTCACCATCAATGGTTTGTCGAAAGGATTTTCCATGACCGGCTGGCGGCTTGGTTTCCTTGGAGCCCCAAAATGGATTGCCGATGCCTGTGATAAAATTCAGGGCCAGTTTACTTCCGGAACCAATTCCATCACACAAAGAGCCGCCATTACCGCACTCACTTCCGGTCTGGAGCCAAGTATGGAAATGACCCGTCGCTTCAAAATCCGCCGTGATCTGGTGCTGGAAAAATGTAAATCCATTCCGGGTTTCAAAAACATGATTCCGGACGGTGCCTTTTATCTTTTTCCGGATGTGTCGTATTACCTTGGTAAAAAAGCACCGGATGGTTCAGTGGTCGCCACTTCAATGGATCTGTGCATGTATATTCTCAACCATGCCCATGTTTCCGTCGTGCCGGGAGAAGCGTTTGGTGCAGAACAATGTCTGCGAATCTCGTATGCAGCTGCCGATGAAAAACTGGTGATTGCTTTCGACAGGATCAGGGAGGCTCTGGCGAAACTGGTGTGACAGAACCAGCTAATATGCAGATGGAGAACCTGTTTGATAAAATGAATCACCTGAAGGTTCTGGTGATTGGAGATGTGATGGCGGATGCATACATCCGGGGTAAAGTGGAACGGATTTCTCCGGAGGCCCCTGTTCCGGTTCTGAATTCCCGTCATTATGAAATTCGTCTGGGCGGTGCAGCCAATGTGGCTCTTAATCTTAAGGCGTTGGGTGCCAAAGTTTATTTGTGCTCATTGGTTGGGCAGGACTCAAAAGGGGAGGAGCTTATCAAGTTAATAGATGCGGAAGATATTGGTTCAGAAGGAATTGTACGTTCCCAGAGTCGTCCGACAACCATCAAAACACGGATTATAGCTGCCGGGCAGCACTTGCTTCGTATCGATGAAGAAGACGATCGTCCGGCATTTCCGGATGAAAAATCTTCCCTTCTCAAAAAAGCATTGGCATTGACTGCACTAGTGGATGCTGTTGTATTTGAAGATTACGACAAAGGCGTCATTTTTCCGGAACTGATTCAGGAAGTGACGGCCCTCGCTTTGAAAAGAGGCATTCCGGTCACAGTTGATCCGAAAAAACGAAATTTTACTGACTATAAAGGGGTAACACTTTTTAAACCCAATCTCAAAGAACTGAGGGAAGGTCTCAAAATTGAACTCAATCCTAAAAATTCAGCCGAACTGGAAGCTGCCTGCAAGAGGACGGTATCAGATTTGGGAGTTCAGGGTGTTTTGCTCACGTTGTCAGAAAACGGAATGGCGATCTATGCGGATGGAACCTACCATCATACTCCTGCCATGCAACGGGATATTGCTGATGTGAGCGGGGCTGGAGATACCGTCATTTCGGTCGCAACTGCTTGTATGGCAGTTGGTTTTGATCTAAAGTCCACACTCATTCTGGCCAATATGGCGGGCGGACTGGTCTGTGAATACTCCGGTGTCGTACCAATTCAAAAAGACATTCTGGTAAAAGAAGCATTGCTGGTCCTGGGTGAACAATCCCAATAGTGGTCCGCAGGTTTTCTTTTATCTTGGGACTAAAGCCTTGTTTTGCGATTTTTTGGCCGGAGAAATTATCCTCCCTCAGGTACAGTCAGGATAATTTATTTGGTTCAGGGGAAAAACCTTCCTTTTCTTTGGAAGGCCGAATTGAAGTTCATACCAAATGAATATCAGGCAATATTGTGAATAAATATTCCTTTCAAACTTGATACTGATTGCTCTTGCCTGGATTCTGCTGTCCGTTTCATTTCTGGGATGGGGCAAGCTGATCGCTGCCGGTTTTGGACCTTCTGAAGCCAGACAAGACTTTTCAGAAACCGGATACCTGTTTATGGGAGTTTCCATTGCCGGAATCCTGAGTGGGATCTGGTGGGTATTTGCTCCGGTCAATGAAATATTCGGAGGATTGCTGGTGGGTACAGGACTTGGTTACACATTGGGATCATGGCCGGTAAAACCAGAAATCTCCTTTCGAAATCCCTGGTTTCTCGCTGCTTCCATTTTCTTTTTCCTGGCATTGCTCGTCAAAGCAGCGGCACCCACTTCTTTTTACGATTGCGGACTTTACTACGTGCAAACCATGCGATGGGCTCAGCAGTTCCCGGTGGTTCCCGGTTTGGCCAATGTTCACATTCGGTTTGGCAATGCATCAGTCTGGCATTTGTTATCAGCCGCTTTCAACTGGGGGGCGCTTTTTCACGGGTCTTTCGACGACCTGGGTGAGCTTTTTCTGTTCTGGTTTATCATTTTTCATTCCTGGAATGTTTTGAAACTGGAAGGGTTTGAACGATATCTCAGTCTGGCTCTTGTGTTTTTTTCTGTGTGGCAATCTCAACAGTTGCTCTCATCACCTTCCCCGGATCTGGCAGCCGGGATTCTGGGAATGCAAACACTTTGGCAATTCAGGAAATTTCTTCGTCTTTGGAATCCAAGAGAACCCAATCAATTGAACACCAGGGGACTGGCGCTCTTTGTTCAAAGTATTTTTCTGGCTCAGATAAAGTTGTCGGCTATACCATTTCTGGTGATAGCAGCTGTAGTTGTATTTCTTGTTATCCGGGAAGGATGGTATCTCCGGGTTGGGCAGCTGTTGTTTCTGGGACTCTGCGTGGCAGGTTCCATAGTTGCCAGAAGTTATATCCTGTCAGGTTATCTGCTTTTTCCGGTTGTACAGGGTGGCTTTTCACCAGACTGGCTGATTCCCCGGAGTCTGGTTACGGAGTATCTGGATGGTGTGAAAGGATTTGCCCGGCATAATTTATCGGTAACAGATCTTCAGGCCGGTAAAACGCATCAGGATTACGGAAGGGTAGGTTTCTGGGTCTGGTTTCCATTATGGTGTGCTGAACGAAGGATCACAGACTGGATTGCCATTATTTCCGGAGTTTCCGGTTGGTTGCTTTTGGTCCGTTATGCCAGTATGCATATCCGGAAATCTTTTCTTTCGCACTGGCCTCTTATCTTTTATACCTGGCTGTCCGGAATGATGTTGTTGTTCTGGTTCTCAAATGCCCCGGATGTCCGGTTTGGAATGGCTATACTGGGTACGGGATTCGCCTACACATTCGCATGCATTGCTTTCTGGCTGGAACCCAGGATTCCGGTAATACAATCGGCCTCCATTCGGTTTCTGCCTGTTTTTGCTATTTCTCTTGGTTGTCTCTGGTTCTGGCGGGATCAACGCTCAATCAAACAATATCCGTTTTATCCACCTGTTTATCAGAATGTTGAAATCTCAGCTTATCCAACCAAATCCGGGAAGAATGCGTTTACACCCAAAGAAATTCAAACGAACTGGTTCATCGATGGCGACCAATGCTGGGATGCACCGCTTCCTTGTTCTTTCAACGCGATTCCCGACCTTGAATTCCGCGGCAGCCAACCAGGCGATGGTTTCAGGATTCAGTTAAAAGACTCACTCAAATAACTGATCGTACAGCCGGATCAGATATTTTTCTTCGTTTTGCCAGTTCCATTTGTTTCGTGCCACGATGGCTTCTTTCCTGAAGAGTCTTTGGTTTTCTGGTAAAGAAATTTCGTCCATTGCTTTTCGGATTTCCTGTTCCGTCATTTCAGTAAGAACTCCCACTGCATTTTCTTTTATTAATCTCTCGTATTCCGGGAATCTTATGCAGATCTGGGGAATTCCGGCATGCACATAATCGAAAAACTTATTCGCCAGTGAGTACTGGTAAGAGAGACCCTCGTCAGTGAGGAGATTGATGCCTGCCCAGGCTTTGGGCAGAATTTTGCGGACTTCAGAAGAAGGAAGCTTACCAGTAAATACTACCTGTTCAGTTAGATTTTCAGATTTCACCAGCTGCCTTATTTCTTCCATTTTATCACCATCTCCTAAAATTACCAGTTTGCGTTCAGAATGGTGAAGCAGAGGAATAAACTGTTCCAGCCCCCGTCCCTGATTTACTGCTCCAAGAAAAACCCAGAAGCCATCCGGTTCTTCAGATTCTTCAGATGTTTCAAGATGGGCTATGTTTCGGATGAGATGAAATTCCTTTTTGTATATCCGGGCGAATTCATCCACGAGAGACTGACTCACTGTGTACGCCAGATCCACAGCCGGAAGACAAAACCTTGCAATGGTATGCCAGAGTTTCTGAGTAAGCGGACGGTTGTATACTTCCGGTACCTCCGCCATATATTCATGGGCATCATGGATTAAGGGAATCTGTCGGATTCGGGTCGCCAGCCAGCAGGCAGGCAAGGTGTCCAGATCGACACTGCAGATGGCATCACATTCCTGGTTCAGCAGATTGAAAAATAAGCGGATGTTCAGTTCCAGATAGGCCATTTTCCCTTTCTGAAAAAGAAGCCGGAGCCGGTTCTGAGAGAAAGATTCCTTGCTTAAAGCAACCGAATTCTGAAAAAGCCGGCCAAGTAAATAGGGACGGTAACCATTGGCTTCCAATGACCTTGAAATGCGAAGCAGTCGCTGATCAAAACTCAGGTCGGAGTTGGCTGCGATCAGGATCCGTTTTTTTACCACCGGAGAACAAAGTTTTCTTTTTTACTCGCCTTACGGAAAAACACAATTCCGAATCCAAACACATCAATCGATACGGTCACACGGGAATCTGCTTTAATGGTTTCCCAGGCTTTTCCCATTCCTACTGACCAGTAAATATCGTCAAATACAATGCAGGTTCCGTCCTTTGCCACATTCGCCAGAAGTTGGAAATTCCGGATTGTGGCTTCAAACCGATGATCTGCATCCACGATGGCCAGATCCGGATGGTTTTCAGGATCCTGCAGAAAATCCGGCAGCATTTCTTCCACTTTGCCGGTTCTGGAGTCAATGGAAAAAATATCCAGAGATTCCCAAAGCGCTCTGGCTCTTTCGGCGATGGGCGAAACTCCTTCAAATGTTGTGATTTCAGAAGGATAAGCCTTGGCCAGATATGCTGTAGTGAGACCAAATGAAGTTCCCAGTTCGAGCACTTTTTCCGGACGAAGCCAATGGCTGAGCTGAAATAGCAGAACTGCCTTTTCAACCGGCATCAGACTTCGGGATGCCAGATTCCCGATTTTATCCTGCCGGAATTTTTTTACTGCACCCGGATCTTCAAATTCGATGACTGTAAGGTCGTTGAGAATTTCAGTACGCTTTTCTTCCAGAATTTCATGAGAATAGAACCGGTAAGGATGCGTCAGAACGGCATTGTAAAAGTCAAAAACAAAAGGGGAGTGAATGGAATCGGGCCCTTTTGCCACCAACAAATACCGGAGATACTGACGGAACGAAAAGAATTTATCCAAGGAATTCTGCTTGAGGGGAAAGAATGGAATGAGCTTTACTTCTGCGAAAGACGGAAGAAATCCCATCAAATAAAAAGTGGGCAGATGCATTGCCCGATTCTTTCGGCCATTCAAAAGATATTCCAGTTTGCCTGTTGGCTATTCCGGCACCGCCGCAATTTTCAGACGGTAACTCACTATACCAGCAATCGCCAGGCAAACTCCCGCCAGAACAAGCGCATGGGTAGGATCGCCACCTAAAAGACTGTTGTAGAAAAAAGGAACCGAAATCATGTTGATGATCTGCGGCACCACAATGAACATATTGAAAATGCCCATGTACACCCCCATCCTTTGTGGAGGAACTGAATTGGCCAGCATCACATAAGGAGTAGACATAATCGAAGCCCAGGCAATTCCCACAAAGGCCATGCTTATCATAAATCCAATCTCGTTTGGCATGAATTCCATCGAAATAAAACCCAGTCCACCGGTGATCAAAGCGAAAGCATGTACTTTCTTTGGTGCATATTTCAGACTCAGTGACGGAAGAATGAGGGAGAAGCAAAAGCACAGAACGTTGAAAATGGCCAAGCCCAGATTTCCCCATTTCACGCCTTCTGAAAATCCGGGATCTGTTGGATTGTGGGCCCCAAAACAGCGGTCGGCAATCGCAATCGATAAATACTGCCACATCAATGGCAATCCGTACCAGGTAAAAAATTTGACCCACCAAAGTTGCTTCATCGCAGCCGGCATTTCACGGAAGGCGTCTCTGATTTCAGTGAAAAAACCGGTACCCGGTTGTTTCATCGCTGCCAGTTCTTCGGCATCCGGTGGAATCTCAGAAGTGGTTAACACAGTGACACCCACTGTAAACAGGATCGATCCTGCCCCGATGTAAAACGACCAGCGGACGAAATCCGGAATGTCGTTGTCACTGCCCGCCAAAGCCACAGTTGCTACTCCGACAGCTGCTAAAACCAATGGCATTGTGTTGGCAAGCGTTTGTCCCAGACCCACAAAAAAACTTTGCAGCGAATATCCCAAAGGCCTCTGTTCTTCAGGGAGTTTGTCGGCAATCAAAGCACGGAAAGGTTCCATCGTCACATTGGCTGCACCATCCAGCATCCAAAGCAAAGCAGCTGCTACCCAGAGGGATTGCGAATACGGCATCAGAACAAGGGCAATACTCGTGATCAATGCACCAATCATAAAAAACGGACGGCGCCTTCCCCAGCGTGCATGCCAGGTTCGGTCGCTCATGGCACCGACAATGGGTTGAATGATCAGACCCGTAACCGGACCTGCCAGCCAGAGCCAGGGAATCTGTGATTCTTCAGCGCCCAGATACCGGTAAATCGGACTCATATTGGCTTGCTGGAGTCCAAAGGCATATTGAATGCCCAGAAATCCGAAACTCATGTTCCAGATCTGCCAGAATTTTAATTTTGGTTTTCCCATGTCCGCTTTTTGTGTGCGTGATAGTGTAAATCAATGATAATGTCAGCCTTGTCGATTGCCGGTTGAATGATGCGGTGTTCTTTTTCCAGAACCTGTTCCACAAAAGGATCTTCTTTATCTCTTCCCCGTTCCTTTCTCTGAACCACTGTTTGGTGGTAATTCCGCTCCATAAAAATCCGATGATCCAGATCCTCTAAGGTGGAAACGTAGGTGCCTTCCACCAGCAATACCTGGCAGTTATGCAGTGAAAGATCCACCGATTCGAACCAGTCTTCCTGATAGTTGGTTACCGGCATCCGGATGCTATTTTCTCCATTCCGGAACGCTTTTATGTGAGCTGCCAGCAAATCGAGCTGGACTTCCTCCGGCCCGATTTCAAAACGGTTCTGAAGTCGGGCCTGGTGATTGGCTTTCGGTGGCAACCGGAAATAATTGTCCATGTGCAGAACCACAGTTGAGATCCCTGCGGTTACGAGGGCCATCTGTAAGGACAAAGCTGTAATGGACTTGCCACTGCCGGATTCTCCTGTAATGGCTATCACCTTTTTAGCTCCGACTTCAAAGAAGTTCTCTGCCTTCAGAAGCCGGAGAATTTCTTCACCGGTTCCTTTAAATTCAGGTTTGAGAGATAGATGTTCGGATGTCATGATGGAAACCAGTTTGCAAGGTTGGGAGATGGGTGAATGGACTCATGCAACAGCAAAAATCCTGCTGCGGTGAAGCCAAGTGGAGAAACACCACCGGGTTTGCCCTCATCGCCACTCCAGTATTCGTGGAAAGACAAAGGAGGATTTTCATTTTGAAGAGCTTTCGAAACAGATTCGTGAAAAGAAGCTGGAATAGTTGGTAAATTGTTCTGCCTGAAGCCCAATCCAAGCCAGCCCATCATAATCGGCCAGGCACCTCCGTTGTGAAAATGGTGTGGCTTGTTCTTAAAATCATAACTATGGTTTTTCTCCAGCAACAACCAGTCGGCGTCACCCGGATTGACAACCGGATGAAAAGCAGGTGCCATGTTACCTGCGGTATCGTTCGACAGTTGCAACACAAATTCTTCCAGCTTTTCAGGCTCCGGATGGAGATT
>DAIOVD010000053.1:0-18695 GCA_036759185.1 Catalimonadaceae bacterium
TTTTATTCTTTAACACGATTGGATCCTTCCTATCGTGTTTTTTTTGAAGGTGGAGAATACTTTGATGTACCTGCCGACTGGAAACAACTTGCCTCCGAATTCGAAAAATGGGAACCAGGTGCCGCCCGAAACCTGGAAAGGTTCCTTCAGGAAGCTGAAATCAAATACCGGGAAGGCATTGGAAATCTGGTTTTCAAACCCAGCAAATCCATTCTCGAATTCGCGAACCTGACAACTTTGAAAGGGCTCCTTCAACTTGATCTCCTATCCGATTTTAAAAAGCATGTGAGCCGGTTTTTTCGTCACCCCAGAATTCTGAAAATTCTGGAGTTCCCCGTTTTATTCCTAGGAGCTACCCCTGAAAAAACCCCTGCTTTATACAGCCTCATGAACTTTGCCGATATCAAACTGGGAACCTGGTATCCTATGCATGGCATGACGCAAATTGTCAAGGGTATGGTGTCAGTTGCGGAGAAGTTGGGAGTGGAATTTGTGTATAATGAAGAAGTAAAACGGATTGAAGTCGGTTCCAATGGCAAAGCTCAGACTGTCATAACCAGGACAAAAACGCTCAATGCAACTGTGGTTCTGGCCAATGCCGACTACGCACATGTTGAAAACTCACTTCTTGAGCCTCAATGGCGTTCTTACTCCGAATCTTATTGGAACAGCCGGGTTCTGGCACCTTCATCCATTTTGTTTTATTGCGGATTTGGGGAGCGGGTACAAAATCTGAAGCATCATAACTTATTTTTTGATGAAGATTTTTCTGTTCATGCCCGCAAAATTTATGATGAGCCGGGTTGGCCGGAGAAACCTCTGTTTTATTTGTCCGCCCCATCCATAACAGATAATTCGATCGCTCCTGAAGGAAAAGAGAACCTGTTTTTTCTGATTCCGACCGCCCCGGGCGTTTTGGAAGACGATTCCAGGCTGGAGCATTATTTTCAGTTTATTGCTGAAAAAACAGAACGATTTACCGGAACCCCGATTCGGGAGAAACTGATGTTTAAAGTGCCTTACGGAGCCCGAAATTTCATTTCCGATTATCATTCATTAAAGGGCAATGCGTATGGTCTGGCCAATACATTGATGCAGACCGCTGTCCTCAAACCTTCCATCCGAAGTAAAAAAGTATCCAACCTGTATTTCACCGGCCAGCTAACGGTTCCGGGACCCGGAGTTCCGCCCAGTCTGATTTCCGGTGAAGTGGTAGCCAAAGAAATTCTGAAAGACTTTTCCAGATGAAAGATTTATACACCCAAACCAGCATTGAGTGCAGTGCCCTGATTACCAGAAGGTACAGTACGTCTTTTTCATTGGGAATCCGCCTTTTGGGAAAGGAAATCCGGAACGACATCTTCTCGATTTACGGCTTTGTCCGTCTGGCTGACGAGATTGTGGATACCTATCAGGATAAAAATCCGGTGGAGGAACTCAGACTTTTACGGGAAGAAACGTTCCGGGCTATTCATAAAGGAATTTCCTTTAATCCCGTGCTGCATGCGTTTCAGGATACAGTGAACACGTATAACATTAGCCCCGAATACATTGATGCCTTCCTGTATTCTATGGAACTGGATCTCACTGACCAGAAATATGATCAGGCCCTGTACGAAAAATACATTTATGGTTCAGCTGAAGTAGTAGGCCTGATGTGCCTGAAAGTTTTTTGTCAGGATAACGAAGCCTTGTTTCTGGAACTGGTGGAACCTGCCAGGAAACTGGGTTCCGCTTTTCAAAAGGTTAATTTTCTTCGGGACATCCGGAGCGATCTGGTGGATAGGAAGAGAGTGTATTTTCCTGGTTTGGACATAAGCCGGTTCTCAGAATCTGATAAGCGGCTTATTGAAAAAGAGATTGAAGACGAGTTCAAAGAAGCGCAGAAAGGAATCGATCGGCTGCCAGTTAATTCACGGAAAGGAGTGCAGCTGGCTTTGAATTACTACAAAGGGCTCCTTCATAAAATTGTGAGAAGCCACCCATCAGAACTTCTCACCAAACGGATCCGAATTACCAATTTTCATAAAATGGTACTGTTGGTCCGGAACCTGCTTCAGTTCAATTCATACTCATACCACCATGCTTAAGACCATCACTGCCCAAAACAGCATTATACCGTCAGATTTCAGGCGGTCGCTGGTTAATTCAAATGAAAAAGCCTTCATCAATTCAAGACTTGGTTTGTCTGTTTCGATTGACCCTGGTTCAGGATTTTGTTTCGGGGTGGTGTACGCCATCGAAATGGCAGAAGAGATTCTGGATGAAGAGGGAATTCTGTATTGCCTTGGTGACATTGTTCACAACGATGAAGAAGTCCTCCGACTGGAACGTAAGGGGCTGCGGATTATTGATCATGAAGAGTTGGCAAATCTGAAGGATACCAAAGTACTGATCCGGGCACACGGTGAGCCACCTTCGACTTACCGCATTGCTTTGGAAAACAATATTTCACTCATAGACGCTTCCTGTCCTGTAGTTTTAAAACTTCAGAACCGCATTAAGAACACGTTTGAGAAACAGGAAAATGTGTATATTTATGGAAAGCACGGGCATGCAGAAGTTCTGGGATTACTGGGGCAAACCAATGGGAAAGCCACTGTTTTTCAGTCGATAGAAGAGTTGGATCTGGCGTCCATGCCAAAGAAAATATCTCTGTACAGTCAGACCACCAAGAGCACAGAAAGTTTCTACAAAATCCACAAGCACCTCACCGATTACGGAATTGAAGTAGATCTCAATGATACCATCTGCCGGCAGGTATCCAACCGAGATATCGAGTTGAGGAAATTTGCCAGGAAATATAACATCATCCTTTTTGTGAGCGGATTGAAAAGCAGCAATGGAAAGGTTTTGTACCAGGTTTGCAAAGAGTCAAATCCGGAAACGTATTTTGTGAGTAGTGCTGCCGACCTCAATGTTACCTGGTTCCGGCAGGGAGCAACTGTTGGTATATGCGGTGCCACGTCCACACCTCTCTGGTTGATGGAAGTGGTTCGGGATGCAGTGCTCGCTTTGTGATATTATTGCAGCCCCTATGAAATCCGGTTTCCTGTTGTTACTAATCTGCTCTGCTATCACAATCGCCACGTTCCTTTTCTGGGAATTTGTGGCCTGGTGGACACATAAGTATGTGATGCATGGGTTTTTATGGAGTTGGCACAAATCTCACCACACCCGTCACAATCACATCCTTGAAAAAAACGATCTGTTTGGGGTGGTATTCAGTATTCCTTCCATTGGCCTTTTTATGTGGGGAATCCATTACAACAATCCCTATGTATTTTCTGTAGCCCTGGGAATCCTGCTTTATGGAATTTTCTATCTGGTGTTTCATGATTTTGTCGTTCACCAGAGAATAAAATGGAGGCCCAGAAAGCGGACCACCTATTTAAACCGAATGATCAATGCACACTATGTTCACCACAGCCGGCATTCGAAAGACTCTTGTGAAGCTTTTGGTTTTCTGATTGTTCCCAGGAAATACGAAAACCGGAATCTCACCATCCGGACAAAACGGGAAAGCACACAATAGAGGTAGTTTGATAACGCAATCGGTTGTCAGTTTTTTCTGCCTTCCAGCTCTTTCTTCATCTTTTGAAGGTAGATTTTATCCATTTTTGCACTCTCATATTACCAACCTTACGCACTCACCGACCATGTTCCGGATGACCCCCATTGTGAAAAATCTGTTGATTATCAATGTGGTGATGTTCATCATTCCGAAGTTTTTTCTTCCCATCATTCACAGCTCCGGATTTATGGCAGAAATCGCCATCCGGCAGTTTGATCAGTATTTCGGACTTCACTTTTTCCTGTCAGACCGTTTCATTCCGACACAAATTCTCACCTACGCATTTCTCCATCAGGACTTCAATCACCTATTGTACAATATGATAGGTCTGGTGATGATTGGACCCTTGCTGGAATCAGTGCTGGGTCCGAAAAAATTCCTTTGGTATTATCTGGGAACGGCCATTGGCGCAGGGGTTGTGTACAGTCTCGCTCAGGCTGTTGAGATTGTTCCGTTTGTAAACCACGCCAGGGCCATGATGGAACATGGTTTCGATCCGGCAGATCTGCGTCTTTTATACCATGAATTTGATGGAAACGGAACTCAGTTTCTGCCGGTTCTTGATGATTTTGAAAATTTTCCTCATGAAGAATTCACGCGGCAGAGAGCAGCTGCTTTGGTTCGGTCATTAATGAAAGCCAAGACCGAACAACATTTGCTAATGGGAGCATCTGGTTCTGTTTTTGGGTTGATGTTTGGGCTCACATATATGTATCCAAACCGAGAAGTCAATCTGTTTTTTATTCCCATTCCCATTCGCCTTGTGGTAATCGTTGGTATATTTGTGGCAATAGAAATTTATTCCGGGTTCCGCAATTCTGCCAATGATCATGTGTCGCACGCCACACACATCGGAGGTGTTTTGATCGGATTCCTGATAATGCGTTTCTGGAAAATCAAATCCCGCCACTACTAAAAACCATGTTGAAGGAAATTTCAAACGAGATCCGTTCTGCTTTTCAAAGCAACCGGAATGGCGTGATCCAGCTTCTGGTTGTCAACATAGCGGTTTTCGTGGTAATAGGATTCATTAATGTGGTCGGGTATTTTTCGGGTTCACAAACGGTTCAGAATTTTCTGGTAGAGAATCTGGAGCTGTCTTCAGACCCGATCCGGTTTCTGTTTCATCCCTGGACATTGCTCACCTACGCCTTCCTGCATCAGAATATCATGCACCTTCTGTTCAACATGATTGGGCTATACACCTTCGGGCGGATTCTTCAGGATTTTCTTGGGCCCCGGAAGATTCTTTTTTTCTATTTATATGGTGCTTTGGCCGGTGGGTTGCTTTTCCTTCTGATTTTCAATCTGAAACCTGAATACCGTAATCTTCTTGGTGCTTCCGGAGCCGTTTATGGAATTATTTGTGGTGCAGCTTTTCTGGTGCCGAATTATACTTTGTACCTGTTTATTTTCGGACCAGTTCGCCTCAAGTACATAGCCATCGCATTTGTCCTCATTTCATTTGTTCAGATTCCGGACGGTAACGCTGGTGGAAACATCGCACATCTTGGAGGGGCTTTAGGCGGAATTCTGTATTTGCGTTACCTTCAGGGAGGATTTCGTTTCCGGTCACTGGCAATCCGGAATCCGGAGAAGAAAGGGAAGGTGGTGAAAATGGATACTGGTAAAAGGCAGATATCCAAAGAAGAAGAACTGGACTACCTACTCGATAAAATTTCGGACAAAGGAATCAATAGTCTTACAAAAGAAGAACGAAACCGGCTTGAGATTCTGAGCAAACCCGGTTCAAACACCTGATTTATGAACAGCATCGTCCTCACACACCACACCGATTATTCGCAGATTACCATCAACCGGCCTCAGGCACTGAATGCCTTGAATGCCGAGGTGTTTTCAGAACTGGATTCCGTCCTTTCCGGCTCACTACCGGAAACAAGCCGGCTTTTAGTAATTACAGGTTCCGGAGAAAAAGCATTTGCAGCTGGGGCAGATATTACGGAGTTTTCTGATCTTTCAGGTCCAGCGGCCCGGGAGTTGAGTCGCCATGGGCAGATCATCTTTGATAAACTCAGCACTCTTTCGATTCCGACACTGGCTTTGATCCATGGATATGCATTAGGTGGTGGTCTGGAACTGGCACTTGCCTGCCAGATACGTGTGGTGACAAAAAAGGCAGTGATGGGTTTGCCCGAATTAAATCTGGCCTTAATCCCAGGTTATGGCGGAACCCAACGCATGGCTGCACTGATTGGAAAAGGAAAGGCCATTTATTATACTCTCACTTCTGAGAATCTGGATGCAGACACTGCTTTACAGGCGGGCCTTGCTGATTTTATGGTGGAAGATCAGGAAGCTGGAGTCGCCTTCATTGAGAAGTTTGCAAAGAAATTGTCCTTTAAATCAGCTGTTTCTGTTGGTCTTGCACTTTCAGCCATCGAGCATTCCGGAACGGCAGGGGGTTTTGAAAGAGAATCGGATAATTTTCAGAAAGCATTTGAAACCGAGGACATGAAGGAAGGAGTCGGTGCTTTTCTGGAAAAAAGAAAGCCCGTTTTCAATCATAGGTAACCCGGTTCAGAAACAAAACATGCCAGATTTCGGTTTGGCATGGTATTCGTCAGAAACAATTTAAAAAGAAATATGTCAGTTATTAAAGCCACCGATGCAGACTTTGAATCTGCGCTACGTAGCCATTCCAAAACCGTCGTGAAGTACTATGCCGACTGGTGCGGAAGCTGCAAATTGATTGCCCCCAAATTTCGTCGGTTTTCAGATGACGAACGCTTTGCCGGGGTGCAGTTTCTGGAAGTAAATGCAGAGGAAAATGAGCTCTCCCGGAAATTGGCCGGTGTAAATAATCTTCCATTTTTTGCCGTGTTTAAAGGAGATCAGCTTGTCGAAGGGGCTGCCACCAACAAGGAGGAAGCCATCATTTCCATGATTGAAAACCTGAACTGATCCCATGAAAATTCCTGTGATTAAAAAACTGGTTGAATCCTTCAGCCAGGATCAGTTGGTTGCGGCCGAAGAAGCCATTCTCAATGAAGCTGCACCTGAAATTGAAGTCGAAGGTTCGGATGAAGGTGAGCAGCTTACCCATGTGATGGCAGCCCAGTTTATCCTGGCTGAAATGGCGGCCAAAGGAATCGATTTCACGGCCGCTCTGCGGTTGTACACAGCCAAAGTTCGCAGCTCCATTTCCTGATTATCCCATGAGCAAAAAAGGAAAAGTGCTTGTCGCCATGAGTGGTGGCATTGATAGTTCTTTGGCAGCCTTGCTTCTGCACGAAGAAGGCTACGAGGTAATTGGGATGACCATGAAAACCTGGGATTACACCGGTTCTGGTAGTTCGAAAAAGGAAACCGGCTGTTGTTCACTCGACAGCATCAACGATGCCCGGAACATTGCAGTTTCTCTGGGATTTCCACACTACATTCTTGATATCCGAAATGAGTTTGGCGATTATGTGATCGATCATTTTACAAATGAATATCTGGATGGCCGCACTCCGAATCCATGCGTTTTGTGCAATACTCATATTAAATGGGATGCTCTTCTTCGCCGGGCTGATATGCTGGGCTGCGATTTTATTGCGACAGGCCATTATGCCACATTGAAACATGAAAACGGACGGTACTTTATTTCCAAGGGCCTCGACAAGTCGAAAGACCAGTCTTATGCTTTATGGGGAGTAAGCCAGGAAAGTCTGGCCCGAACCATTTTGCCACTCAGTCATCTCACCAAGAAAGAGATTTATGAAATGGCAGCCCAAAGAGGTTTTGTGGACCTGGTTAACAAGTCAGAGAGCTACGAAATCTGTTTTGTGCCAGACAATGATTACCGTGGATTTCTGCGTCACCGTGTTCCGGGTTTGAGTGAGAAAGTAGCCGGAGGGGAATTTGTTAATGAACAGGGAGAAGTATTAGGCCAACATGAAGGATATCCTTTCTACACCATTGGACAACGGAAAGGACTTGGTCTGGCGATGGGCTATCCTGTTTTTGTAACCGGTATTGACAAAGAAAACAACCGTGTCATTCTAGGACGGGATTCAGAACTGATGAAAAATGCCATGACAGTGGACCAGCTCCGGTTGATGAAGTATGACAATCTGGATGGCCGCACCATCGAGACGATTACCAAAGTCCGGTATAAGGACGAGGGTACTCCGGCTTCCATTCAGCAGATTGGTGATGAAATGCACGTTCGTTTCCACGATTGGGTATCAGCCATTGCACCTGGGCAGGCAGCTGTGTTTTATGAAGGCGATGATGTAGTGGGCGGTGGCTGGATCCGAAGTGGATATCGAATCTAGGCTGGATTATTCATCCTTGTCGTCACCTCCTCTTCCACGACCACCTCGTCCTCCTTTTAAACGCTTGATCAGAAGGCGGGTAAATTCCTTTTCAGAGCGGTAATACTCGGCCAGTTGCTTGGCAGAAATTACTTTCAGAAACTTTTCTGCGTACAGTTTTTCCAGATCGAGCTCTTCCTGACGAAGGGCAAAAAGCTTCTTTATATCAGTTTTGAGTTGCTCTTCATTGGCATCCAGGAGGATGTTATCTACCCGCAACTGCCGGATCTGTTTCCTGATTTTCTTCCTGGCGGCTTCAAATTCGTTGTACAAAGGCCAGAACTGTTGAGCCTGGGCTGAGGTCAGTTCGAGTTTGCTGGTAATGTAGGCCACCTTCGCAGCCTGAACCCTGTCGCCACCGGCACGTTCTTCAAGATCTTCCGGACTTCCCTGTTGCGCTACTGCCGGAGCAATTGACGAGAATAAGAGAAAAACGGGTATAAGTATGGTGATAAATCGTTTCATGTTAATTGATGTCAAAGTTGTCGGTAAGGTCATTCGGTTGGATATCCTCCAATGCTTCTTCTATATCCGTTTCATTCATTTTCGGAAGGGTCAAAGGTAAGTCCTGTTCCTGTAATGATTTGGATGCCAGTTTTTCAGTGTACTCCTGCACATCCCGGTTCTGGTAATCAACAAATGCGATCAAATCTTCCTGAGGGATTTTTTCCAGTTGAGCTTTCCAGTTTTCGGTCTCCAGTTTTGGAGTCATCACCCACCATCCGGCAAAAATAAGCAAGAGAAATGTGACCGTTGCGGATGCCAGTTTAAAACGGAAGGAAGGAATCAGGAGAGGAAGAGAAGGAGAATTTACTTTTTGCCGGACCTGCTCTTCCATTTTCAGCCAGTATCCTTCCGGAACAGGAAAGATGGACTCAACATTTTTGGTTCCAGGGATGGACCAGTGTTCTGTTTCCACCGTCTTTTTCAAAATCTGATGGAATTGCTCGTCGAAGAAATTCTCCGGAACCGGTCTGTTGGATGCATTATTTTCGGGTGTCTCTTTCATAGCTAAAATCGTTCTTCTAATGTGACATCTGCCTGAATTTTCTGAACTGCATGGTGGTAGGATGCTTTTAATGCACCCACCGAAGTTCCCAGAATTTCCGACATTTCTTCATATGTGATTTCCTCAAAGTATTTCATATTGAATACCAGTCTTTGTTTTTCGGGCAGTTTTAAGATGGCGAGCTGCAGTTTCTTCTGAATTTCGTCACCCGTAAAGTGGTTGCCTTCATTGATTTTATGCGACAATTCTCCTTCCACATCATGGATCGGAATAAAGAACCGGCGCTTTTTCTTTCGTAAAAATGCCAGGCATTCATTGGTTGCAATTCTGTAAATCCATGTAAACAACCCAGATTCCTGGCGAAACTCCTCCAGATGATACCACACCCGAACAAAAACTTCCTGTGAAACATCGTTTGCATCATCATGGTCGATCACCATTTTCCGGATCAGCCAGTACACCCGCTTCTGGTACTTCCGGATCAGCAAATTGAAGGCCTTATTTTTTGTGGCCTCATTCCGGAAGTTTTCGATTATTTCCCTGTCGTCGCTGTGCACCCGTTTTTGTTGTAGTGTTTGCCTTGGAGACTCGAATACGGGAAGGGTTTAAACCGATTCCGGAAATAATTCAAACGGGATTTCAGCCACCACAAAAGTACTGCCCCCAACGAAGATGAAATCGTTTTTATCTGCCTCCTGGCCAATGAGTTCCAACGCATCTTTTACTGTGGGTTTTTCGATCACATCAAATCCCATTGAAGCAAATAGTTCCTTCAATTCACCAGATGGCAATGCCCGAAGGAGATGAGGCTGTGTGGCAATAACGGTAGAGTGCCTTGGTAATAATTGAAGGATTTCCTGGTGGTCTTTGTCGTTCACCATTCCCCAGATCAGCCAGAGTTTCCGGTAGCTGTAGGTTTGAATTTGCTGAACAACTTCCCGTATGCCATCGACATTGTGACCGGTATCGCACACGATCATAGGTTTCTGTTGTAGTATCTGCCATCGGCCCCTCAGCCCGGTATTCTTTTGAACAGCCGAAAGTCCTCGTTGTACAGACAGATCGGAAATTGCCAAACCGGTATTCCTGAGCTCCATTATAGAAGACAGAATTCCTTTGATGTTCTTTAACTGATACTGTCCCAAAAGAGATAATTTCCATTCCTGTTCGTTTGGATTCCCTTGTTGTGTTGTTCGGATTACACGGCAACCGTCCTTTATCCCGAGGTCTGAAACATGGAACAGGTCTGATCCAAATAGGATGGATGTATTACAATCCATTGCCTTTTTTTCAAAGACAAGATCAATTTCAGGGTGTCTTTCACTAATCACCACCGGTACACCTGCTTTGATAATTCCGGCTTTCTCAACCGCAATTTCCGGCAACGTATTGCCTAGGAATTTCTGATGGTCGTATCCAATGTTGGTGATGACGGATAGGAGAGGAGTGATGATGTTGGTGCTGTCAAGCCTTCCGCCCATTCCCACTTCAATCACGGCGATTTCGACTTTTTCAAGAGAAAAGTAGTGAAAACAAAGTGCGACAGTGAGTTCAAAAAAAGACGGTTCTATGGCATCAATCAGAGGAATCCAGCTGTCAATGGTTTCAACCACAAACTCTTTTGGAATGAAAACGCCGTTGATCTGTATTCGTTCTCTGAAATCGACCAGATGAGGAGAAGTGTATAAACCGGTTTTGTATCCTTGTTCCTGGAGAATTGAGGCCAGAGAATGACTTGTGCTTCCCTTGCCATTGGTTCCTCCAACATGAATTGTACGGAAGTGGTGCTGAGGATTGCCAATGGCTTCACAAAAAGCGAGTATGTTTTCCAGGCCCGGTTTGTAGGCTGCAACTCCGTCCCTTTGGAAAACCGGAAGACGGGAAAAGAGGAATTCTACGGTTTCGTCGTAGGTCCTTTTCACGAAAAATTACCGGGATGTAATGATGAAAGTGATCCGTCCTGTTGCGCCTTCACCGGAGTTGCCTCCACTGGTTCGGGAGAATGAAAGACTTTCAACTTCCTTCTGGTATTTTTTTACAACAGCCGGGCTCACATTTTTCTCCAGAACGTTCACAGCGATGATGTTACCTTCTTCATCAACTTTGATCTGGAAAACAATTTTTCCTTCTTCAGTAGATTCGTCATTGATAGTGGGTTTGCTGTCCCATTTCCATCCGGACATATCAAGACTAGATCCCCCTTTTCCTTTACCAGGGTTGCCTTCATAAATTCCCCTTGCATCCGGATTTCCTCCTTTTACGCCCATGTCACCAACAGTTCCCGGTTTGTTGCCGTTGTTGTTATTGGATGGGCTGGATTTTTCGCTTGGAAATAACGATTGTGCGGTTGGTTTGGCTGGTGTCGTTTTTGCCGGAGTGACTTCGGCTTCCACGGCTTTCTTCGGTTTTGGTTCAGGTGCCACCGCCACGCTTTCATCATCACCAGTGATCACCTTTTCAGGTTCAGCCTGTTCGGTTTGCTGAGCAGTGGTTGTTTCTTCTACAGGGTTTGATGGCGTAATCTCCGTTTTTTCAGGAGCTGGATCAGGACCTGGGGGGGTGAAGTTTTGTTCTTCCCCAAAACCCTGATCACTTGTCCCAAAATTCACCTCCACACCGTACACATTTTCCATAATCGGGGGATTTTGCTTTTCCCAGGCCATGGCGAAAAAGAAAAGTAGAATCAGAGAAACATGGAATGCAATTGATACCAACCAACCGATGGTGGTATTTTTTCCGTTTTCCGGAGAGTAGATGGTGAGGGAGGTTTGCATAGTGAAATGACGGAATTACCCGCAGAAAACGTTATTTGTCTTCTAAAATTTCAACTTCTACCCGTTTGTTTTTGAAAGCAAGCGGGTGAGTGTTTGGATACAGCATCTGGCTTCCTCCGTGCCCTTCAACCTGGATACGGTCGTCGGTAATTCGTTTCGACTCCAGATACCACTTAATGGTTTCTGCCCTCTTTTTGGACAGTAGCCGGGCAGGGCCAAATGTTTCCTTGTTTTTAGCAGTCAGACGAAAGAAAGTCTTGTCGCCTTTTTCAAGATACAGAATTTTACCCAGTTTGCTGGTGTTGGTATGACCGTGAATCTTGATTTTGATTTTGTTATTCTCCTGCATCAACTCAAGCAACTGATCTAATTCATATGTCGATTTTGGAAGCATTACCGAAGCATCATCATAGAAGAAGATGTTGTAAGCAACTGCCACATCTCCTTTTTCAAGACGCCTTAACTCAAAATTGATTACGATGGTATCATCTACGATTTGAACCTGTTGTGCCGTAGAGTCATTGATGATGTTGTCCAGGTTCAGGTCAAAGTCCTGCTTTTTATAACCGAAAATGTCGCAGATAAAGAGCTTTTGTTTTCCGCCAGCATTAAACAAAGGAACTGCCTGTGTTTTGTTGGCCTGAACGTTATAGACAAGATCCTTTTTTTTTAGATCAACAACCTGAAGTGTTCCTCCTACCGGTTGTTTATTAACTCCGGAAGTCACATTGCAATAAACGTAAAACGATTTGTCAGCAGGGGCTACCGAGTTTTTTGAATCGACTCCACTGGTTATTTTCGGATTATTTGTTGGAAAAGCAGGCGTTGGGTTGAAGTTCGGATTCCGTCCCTGAATTTCTGTAACCGGGGTTTCAGTAGCTGGTTTTTCAACAGTTTTGGCCACCATTTCTTTTGCTTTGGCGGCCTCTTTTGCTTTTTCGATTTCCTTTGTTTTCGCAATCACATCCGGATGTGCGGTACTACCCGGAAGTGGAGTTGACGGTTTTACCGGCTTACTGACGGATACTTTTTTTTGGATTTTGTCCTGAGGAAGTTGTCTTCTGATCACTTTCAGTTTTTGACCAACAAAGACATTGGTGTTATTCAGGTTATTCAGCTTCATCACTTCGTCTACCGTCATTCCGAAAATAAATGCGATGGAGAACATAGTGTCCTTTGGTTTCACTATGTAGTAATCTCCGTCATCAGCATCTCTTTGTTTTCTTTTTGCACTGCCTTTTTTGCGGGCTGGTTTGTCAAGGTAAGTGAATGCATCTTTTTCAGCAACTCCTGCAGATGTAGAAACCATCACGTTTCCAGATGCTCCTGAACCTACTACTGCTTTTATCTCCGAATCGGAAATTACTTCGAATGAAGAGGCTTCCACACCTCCAAAGGAAACGGAAGATGCGCCAGTGAAATGCTCGCCGGAAATGCGAACAGATTTGCCGGAAGATGTTTGTGAAGGTGAGAATGATGTGATAACCGGACCTGAAGCAACTGGTGTTGAAGCGGCTGTATGGTGGCCATGATCTCGATGTCCGCCTTCACCTGGAGCACAGGAATGAATCCGAAGTTTATATCCATTGCCTTTAGCAGTGGTTGTGTTCAAAACAACATAATATGTTTCACCTGTCTGAATCCAGAAGGCTCTGGAATACTGGCTGGTAGAATCAACCGGAACAAAGTCAGCCAGACGTGGATCACAATACAATCCGGTAATGGTGTCTTCTGGTTTTGAAATTTTAGCAAAGTTTGAACGGATGGCAGGAATTAATCCTTTTCTCAAATCCGGTCCAGTGCTGTCCCCAGTACTTCTGAACACAACCATGTCGTATTCAGCAGCTGGATCATTAGGCTCAACCGTAACCGCTATGGATGTATCTGTTTGAGCAGTAAACTTATACCAATCTGTATTTTCTTCGCTTGAAAACATATGTTTTACATAGGCTGAATCCATATTGAAATCCTGCCTTTGCCCGAAACCAGTATTGCTGCTGTCGATTAACCAGGTTGTGTCTGTTACGGGATTCATGAGCACAAGTTCTCTTGCCTGCTCAATGTCATTGTTTGTGATTACTACCTGAGGAGCATCCTGAGTTTCCTGTTTTGGCTCATTGTTACAAGCAGTAAGGACTGAAAGGCCTGTTAAACCTATGAGAAACAGATATTTATTTAAATTCATACGAGGATTTGAAAAACCTTATTAAGAGTATTAGATAAGACTTTGGAAGGGTAAAAATAGAAAGGGTTCTGTAAAAAAAAATCTATTGCCGATTGTTTTCCTGATTTTAAGAGGATGAATGGCTGTCATGAGATCGTATTCCAATAGATTTTTTGTTTGCCAATGTCTGTCAAATGTGTTTTAAGTATCTGGTATTCAGGATTGTTTAAATTTGGATCTGTTTCAATAAGGTCGCTGGTTATTTGTTTAATTTTTTCTAATAATTCTCCATCTTCTGCCAGGTTGGTCAGCTTGAGATCGGCAATGCCACTTTGTTTTGTCCCCATAATGTCTCCCGGGCCTCTGAGTTTGAGGTCGGTTTCCGCAATTTCAAATCCGTTGCTGGTACGGCATAAGGTTTCAATCCGGATTTTTCCCTCCCTGCTTAATTTCGGACCTGTCATCAAAATACAATAGCTCTGGTATTCCCCTCTGCCAACCCTGCCACGGAGCTGGTGCATTTGGGTGAGACCGAACCGCTCTGAATTTTCAATCAGCATGATGGATGCGTTGGGCACGTTCACGCCTACTTCTATGACGGTTGTGGCGACCATGATTTTGGTTTCACCTTTTACAAACCTGGCCATCTCGAAATCTTTATCAGCCGGTTTCATTTTTCCATGAACCATGCTCAGAGGGTATTCTGGAAATGCACGTGAGATGCTTTCAAATCCTTCCATCAGATTGTTGAGATCCAAAGTTTCGGATTCTTCAATCATGGGATATACGATGTATGCCTGCCTGCCTTTCATTATTTCTTCCCGGATGAACTGAAACACGGGAAGTCGTCTTGACTCAGTCCGGTGCACGGTTTGAATTTCCTTCCTTCCGGCAGGTAGCTCATCAATTTTGGAGATGTCCAGGTCGCTGTATAACGCCATGGCCAGAGTTCGGGGGATGGGTGTGGCCGTCATAACCAGAATATGAGGAGGATGGCTGTCAGGATTTTTATTGTGAAGCCTTGCCCGTTGCGCAACACCAAACCGGTGTTGTTCGTCGATGACGGATAACCCCAGATTTTCAAAGCGGACTTTATCTTCGATCACCGCATGTGTACCTATTAATATATGCAGACTTCCGTTCTCCAGTTGGTTGGCAATCGTTTTTCGCTCGGATGCTTTCGTAGATCCGGTTAGAAGCGCAATATTTAGTCCAATGGCTTTCGCGAGTTTTTCAATTGAGAAAAAATGTTGGTTAGCCAGAATTTCAGTTGGTGCCATCAGACAACTTTGGAAACCATTGTCGTGAGCCATCAGCATAGCCATCAAAGCAACTATGGTTTTTCCACTTCCAACATCACCCTGAACCAGGCGGTTCATTTGTTTACCAGATACCAGATCCGATCGGATTTCCTTCAGCACCCTTTTTTGGGCATTGGTTAAGGCAAATGGCAAAACCGATTCATAAAACTGATTGAACGAGGAAAGCTTCGGCATATAGTGACCCTGACTTACTTCATGGTTCAGCTTCTTTTTCCGAAGCATGAAAAACTGAAGCGGGAAAAGTTCTTCCAGCTTCAATCGTTCTCTGGCTTTTTCCAGAAGGGTTCCGGAAGTAGGTTTATGAATTTCTTTAATGGCAACCGGCAAAGCGATCATCCCCCATTCTTTGATTTTTTGGTCTGGAAATGGCTCATCAATCTCTTTTGAAAAAGCGGTGATGTTCCATTCAATAACCCGGGAAAGTCCTTTGCTGTCAAGACCAAAACGTTTCAGTGTTTCTGTTGTGGAATAAACGGGCTCGAGTCCGGATCGTTTTTCATTTGGATTGAAGACCTCTACCTCCGGATGAGTGAAACTGGTTTTTCCATTGAAGTGATTCAACCTGCCATAGACCAGATACGGTTGTTTGGTTTTCAGGATTTTCCGGAGCGAATCGATTTTCTGAAACCACACGACCTCCATCGTTCCAGACGGATCGGCGAAGGTACCAACCAGTCTTCGGGCTCTTCCTTCTCCAGCATTTTCAAACCTGATGAATTCTCCTTTGATCTGAACGGATGTCAGACCAAGGTGCACATGCCGGATTTCGGTGATTACGGTCCGGTCTTCATAACGAAATGGAAAATGCCGGAACAAATCGCCGAGAGTAAATATCTCAAGGTCTTTCTGAAGGATCTGAATCTGTTTTTCACTCAGATACCGTCCGTATTTCAGCGGCCGGTTCCAGACAGACAGTTCAGGGATCAGTTCTTCGGGACGGGGTTCCATGCGATCAAATAAACATAGGTGTTCAGTTCCTTCCAAAAGGATATTTCGGTTTGGTTGAAAACATGAATGAAAAAAGAAGAGATGGAAGATCAGATGAGCTGCATTTTCGCCACCCTGGGATCTACAAAAACAGAATCGTGTTCAAAATCCAGTTTAATGCGCCACTTCTGCATAGTGGCCGCACCCAGAATCACCTCTTCCGACAGGCCGGGCACCACAAGGAATTCATCTGAAAGAAGAACATCATTGAGAAAGAAATCGAGGCGAATCACTTCTGAAACCTCAATGTAAGCACCTTCTTCAGCTGTCAAAATTTTGCGTGATCGGCCAAGCTTTACTGGTATTTCAAGATTTTCAACAAATTCAGGATTGATGCAGGATAAATTAGCGCCACTGTCGAACATGGTGTACAGATGTCGCTCGCCTTTGGAGCCCATGAATAATAGAGGAAGTTTGATGACAGACATAGTTTTAAATTTAGTTGAACAAAAGTAAAAAACTTCCTGAAAAGTAGTTCAAAGTTCAGAGAGGAAAGTTCAAAGAGGGTCGTATCAAATTTAACTTTTGGGTTCGGACGCATGCCGAAAATGAAAAAGGCTGGAATGAGTTCGCTTCATCCCAGCCTTTGGTAAATCGTCTGATTCAAAGTTTGTTTATATAACCACGTTTACGATCTTTTTCGGAACCACAATCACCTTTTTAGGCGCTTTGCCTTCGAGCCATTTGGTCACCGATTCCATTGCAAGAATCTCCTTTTCAATTTCACCTGCTGGTTTGTCGGCAGAGAACGTCACTTTGGTTCGTACTTTCCCGTTCACCGAAATCGGATACTCAATTTCGTCGTCCACCAGATAGGCCGGATTGAATGTCGGAAACTGCGCATTAGTCACAGATCCCGTCATTCCCGACAGAGCCCAGAGTTCTTCTGTAATATGAGGTGCATATGGAGCAATGCAAATAAGCAGGTCGGTCAGAATCGCTTTTTTAGAACATTTCAGGGCAGAAAGCTCATTCACTCCCACCATAAATGAACTGACGGACGTATTCAGAGAAAGAGATTCGATGTCATCCTTTGTTTTCTTAATCACCTTATGCAAGGCCTTCAGTTCTTCTTTTGACGGTTCGCCATCGGAGAATTTCGGGGCACCATCCTGAATCTGAAACAGGTTCCAGAGTTTGCGGAGGAAGCGGAAAACACCTTCAATGCCGTTGGTATTCCATGGTTTGGATTGCTCCAAAGGTCCAAGGAACATTTCGTAAAGTCGTAGAGTATCAGCTCCGTATTCGGCACAGATGTCATCCGGATTGACCACATTGTACTTGGACTTCGACATTTTTTCGACTTCCCAGCCACATATGTACTGTCCGTTTTCCAGTTCAAATTCGGCATCCTCAAAATCAGTTCGCCATTTTTTGAAAGCTTCAACATCAAGAATGTCGTTTTTTACAATGTTGACATCGACATACAACTGGCTCACTTCGCGATTGCCAACCAGTCCTTTGGAAACAAACTTTTTCTGACCTGCCAGACGATACACAACATTGGACCTTCCCTGAATCATTCCCTGATTCACCAGCTTTTTGAAAGGCTCTTCCGTGGTGACAAATCCTTTGTCTTTCAGGAATTTGTGCCAGAACCGGCTGTACAAAAGGTGTCCGGTGGCGTGTTCGGTTCCTCCAATGTAGAGATCCACCGATTGCCAGTATTCCTCGGCCGGTTTCGATACCAGTTCATCGGCGTTCTTCGGATCCATGTAACGAAGGAAATACCAGCTGCTGCCAGCCCAACCTGGCATTGTGCTGAGCTCGTACCCGAAAGCCCCCCCCGCCCCCGAAGGGGGAGCTACTGAAATAGTGGGGTTCAAATGTTTAAGAATGGACTCAAGGACACCTTCTATGTTACCTTTAATTTCACTGTTGGTAAACCTTAGAACGTGGAAGCCATTTTCATTAAGCCAGTTTGTTCGTTCAATATCGGCTTTTTTGTTTTCAGGAAGTTGATGAATGAGTCCATCTACTTCAATTATCAGATCATGCTGTAGGCAAATGAAATCTGCAATAAATTGTCCTACAATGTGTTGACGGCGGAATTTGAACTGCTCAAGATTCTTATTTGATAACTGTAGCCATAGAATATTCTCAGATTCAGTGGATGCTTCATGGCGCATCTTTCTGGCATATTCTTTAAGCAATTCATATGTGAAAGGATCTGCTGTTTCATGAGTCAGAGTTTTCTGTCCTGAAATTACTTCTGGCCAGCTATGCCTTGGAGATTTCGATAAAAACATTGAACCAATATTGGATTCAAGCTCCCCCTTCGGGGGCTGGGGGGCTCTGTATTTCCAGTCTTTTGCCCTGCCCAATGGAGGCTCCCCGGTTTCAGTTGGTTTGAACTGATCGATTTCGGGAAGAATCAATGGCAGTTCAGAAACGGAAAGAGCTTTTGGAATGCCATTTTCATAATAAACCGGCACCGGTTCTCCCCAGTATCGTTGGCGGCCAAAAATGGCATCCCGCATCCGGAAGTTGGTTTTTCCTTTTCCGATTCCTTTTTCTTCGGCCCAGGCAATGGCGGCTTTGATCGC
>DAIOVD010000053.1:18795-23663 GCA_036759185.1 Catalimonadaceae bacterium
ACATCCGCCATCCGGTCCCGCTCTGATTTCGATTGGGCATATTTTATATAGTCATCTACCGCCTGCCTTTGACCTTCGGTGGTGATTTCAGCTACCAAAGGATGTTCCGGTGCCAGCGATAGAAAGGTCACCCCAAACGTGGTGTCGATCCGGGTCGTGAAGACTTCAATTTTATCGGTTCTTCCTTCTACCTCAAACCAAAGGGAAGCACCCATCGATTTCCCGATCCAGTTTCGCTGCATTTCTTTCACTGCATCTGACCAGTCGAGAGTATCAAGTCCCGTCAGTAATCGCTCAGCGTAGGCGGTAATCCTCAGACTCCATTGCAACATCTTTTTCCGTTCCACCGGAAAGCCACCCCGTTCAGAAAATCCGTCTTTTACTTCGTCGTTGGCCAACACCGTTCCCAATCCGGGGCACCAGTTCACAAAGGTTTCACTGACAAATGCCAGACGGTACTGCAATAAAATCCGGGCTTTTTCTTCCGCACTAAAACCAGCCCAATCGACGGACGAAAACGAAGAGGTTTCCTCGTCACAAACAGCATTTATTTTCTGGTTTCCGTCCTGTTCAAACGCGGCTATCAGACTGGAGATGTCTTCTGCTTTAGCGCTTGTTTTGTTATACCATGAGTCGAACAACTGAATGAAAATGAACTGCGTCCATTTGTAATAATCCGGCTCACAGGTACGGATTTCGCGGTCCCAGTCGTAACTGAAGCCGATTTTCTGCATCTGTGAAATGTAGCGGGCAATATTTTCTTTGGTGGTTTTGGCCGGATGTTGTCCGGTTTCAATGGCATATTGTTCTGCAGGCAAACCAAACGCATCGAATCCCATCGGATGCAATACATTGAAACCGGTGGCTCTTTTGTACCGTGACACAATATCAGAGGCAATGTATCCCAGCGGATGCCCCACATGCAATCCCGCACCGGAAGGGTAGGGGAACATATCAAGCACATAATACTTGGGCTTGCCGGATGCTTCAGATTCGGTTTTGTATGTCTGGTTTTCTGACCAGAATTTTTGCCATTTGGCTTCTATTTCGGACGGATGGTATTCCACAATGAGGGTAATGATAAATTATAAGTGATGAATTATGAATGAGGATTTGTTTTGGACTATGAATAACCGTTATGATCAGAATGAGTCATTAAGCAATCAAAACTGTAAAGACGACGGTCTATTTGTTTTGTGAAGTGCTTACCAGACTCAATTCATAATTTATAACTCATAATTCCTAATTCTACATTCTTAATTCCTAATTCTTTATTAAGGTGCTGTCTGCTTTTTGTTTCAGAAGTTGTTTGCGGACCTTTTCCAGACTGGCTGCAGCTTCTTTCACATAGTCACGGTTGAGGTCGACGGTTCGTTTTAACTGAGTTTCGGCTCCAGCCAGGTTTCCGATATTCCGGTAGGCAAGTCCCAGAAAATAAGACACAGTTGAATTCCTCGGATCTTCCACCGCAACAGGTTCCAGTAAGGGTACGGCTTCTGCATACGCACCTTTGTTAAATCGGATCAGACCCAGATTCAATTTCGCTGCACCCAATTTCGGATCCAGTTGAATGGCCTTTTCGTAAAACGGAACTGCGGAATCAGGAAAATGGCGATAATTCAGAAAGACACCCATGTCATAATTCAAAAACGCATCATCCGGACGAAGTCTCAGACCGCTTCGAAGAAACTGCTCTGCCACGTCATACTGTTCCATTTTCATGTAATGAATCGCCAATCGTGTATAGCCGTCGGCATAGTTGGCGTCCTGTTCAATGGATGTTTGCCAGTTGCTCAAGGCTTTCACGGTGTCTTTCGTTTCCCAGAAAACCATTCCTTTCAGGTAATAGATTCTCGGTTCGAAAGGCGCCAGTTTCAGGGCTTTATTGAGGTAGTCCAGACTCTTTTTGTACTGCCGGATGATCAGGTACAAATCACCCATCAGCAGGTAGTTATCTGGATCGTTGAATCCGTTTTGTTCTGCGGTGTTGCAGGCCATCAAAGCTGAATCAATCTGACCCAATGCCCGGTGTGCTTTTCCTACAACCACAAAATTGAAATTGTCTTCAGGGTTGATGGACAGTGCTTTTTTGGCATCCGACAGTGCTTCATTGAAACGACCGCTGTCCAGCAAAATCTGACTCCGGATCCGGTAGAGTTTTCCATCATTCGGACTATTGAGAATGAACTGGTTGATCTGGGCCAGATTCGGAAGCGAATAGGTACAGTCAACCGGAAGTCCACTGGTCGGTTTTTCTTTTTCAGTGAGTGGTTTGCAGGAAAACTGAGACAGGATCAAACCAGACAGAATCATAAATAATCCGGTGAGGTTTCGAAGACAATGAGGCATGTTAGTTGTTGGCATACAGGGCATAAGGCTTTTTCTGCAAATTTGTTTTTCAGGATATTGATCTTTCATTTTTACATTCTAACCGACATAAATCCACCGTCAATATTATAGTTGCTGCCTGTAATATAGGCAGCTTCATCAGAGACCAGGTACAAAACCAGTGAGGCAATGTCCTCAACAGTTCCCATCCTTCCGATGGGTTGTGCTTTGGACAATGATTCAAACATCTCCGCTTCTTTTCCGGGGTAGGTCCGGCTGAGAAACTGGTCAACATCAGGCGTATGAACACGACCAGGAGAAATGCAGTTGCAACGGATGTTCCGGTCGATGTAGTCCCGGGCAAAAGAAAGTGTCATTCCCACAACCGCAGCTTTCGACATGCTGAAAGCAAACCGGTCGGCGACACCCGCCATGGCGGCAGTAGAGGCAATGTTAACGACAGACCCTCCTCCTGATTCTGTCATTAAGGGAAGGGCTGTTTTCATGGTCAGAAATGTCCCTTTTGCATTCACATTGAACAGCCGTTCAAAATCTTCAACGGATGTTTTTTCAATGTTGCCGATGTGTGAAATACCGGCATTGTTCACCAGAATATCAAGTCGGTCAGATTTCAGTTCAATTTGTTCAAAGGCATCCGTCACAGAATCCGGCGACGAAACATCACAACTTATAAAAATTGGAGCATGTTCGGAATTCCAGTCTGCCGCCGAAGCAGTCGATCCTTTCTGAACATCAAGGATGAACACCAGGGCACCCTGGGCTGCCAGTTTTTCTGAAATGGCTTTCCCGATTCCGCTTCCACCTCCTGTGACCACGGCTGTTTTTCCTTTGAGTTCAAACATAGATCGTTGTTTTAGATAATGTTAAAAACGGAGATTCTTCAGGTATTCCAGACTCGCTTTCACACTTTTCATCGGATCACTACCATGGAAATTATCCTGCTCCACAAAGTAGTGCAGAATTCCGGCTTGCTTCGAACGTGCAAATATCTCTTTAAAACGGATGGTACCAGCCCCAACTTCCACCGTTTCTTTCGTGCCGGCGCCAATATCTTTAACATGCACCAACGGAAAACGTCCTGGAAAACGTTCAAACAGAAAATCCACCGGTTGCATCGCTTTTTCGAGCCAGTACAGATCCAACTCCATTTGCACCAAAGTAGGATCGGTTCGCGTCAGCAGGTGATGATAGGGGACAATATCGTTAAGGGGAGCAAATTCAAAGTCATGGTTGTGATAGGCAAAACGGATTCCGTATTTTTTACATACTTCTCCGGCCTTATTAAAGTCATCTGCAGCTGCAGAATAGTGATCAATTGTTGTGCGAATCGAAGAATTAATGTCCGGACAAACCAGATACTGTCCGCCCTCACGTGCAAAGGATTCCACAAATGCTTCAAAACCGGAACTGACCGACGCAATCGCATCCGGAGCATT
This sequence comes from Catalimonadaceae bacterium, assembly GCA_036759185.1. Lineage (GTDB taxonomy): Bacteria > Bacteroidota > Bacteroidia > Cytophagales > Flexibacteraceae > CAMDMI01. Next base: position 22,581 of record DAIOVD010000053.1, read on the forward strand.
ATTCACTGGTTTTCCGTATGGAATGTGGGTGCTTACAACCTTTAATCCGTTGTCTTTCGCCAGAGCAAAAAACTCCTTGGCGGTCTTTCCCCAGAAGTGTCCTTTCTCAGATGGATATGATTCAATTTCCTTATATCCCATCGTACCTAGTCTTTTCAAAACATCGGTGCAATCCTGTTTCATCAGACTCCGAAGTGAATAGAGTTGGATACCAGGTTTCTTAATTCTTGCTGCTTCTCCATCGAGGACAGGAAGTAAAAGACCAGCAGCAGCCAGGGCAGATGATTGGTAAAGGAAGGTTCGTCTTTCCATATTCAGATCAGTTTTGCCAGGAACTTGAAACGGCTACTCGTCGGCACAAGCCTTTGATGGGTGGATTAAACTTTGAAATGGTGACTTCGATGAAAGCGATTTTTGGAAAATGCTGACGGAGTTCAGATATGATTCTCTGCCCCAGTGTTTCCAAAAGCTTGAACCGGATTTTCATCTGATCACTCACCAATGCATACACTTTTACGTAATCCACCGTCAGGTTGAGTTCGTCATTTTCACCGGCCTCGTTTACATCAGCCCTGATTTTCAGGTCGACCTGAAACCGGTTACCCAGACTTTGCTCTTCTTCATAGAAGCCATGGTGGGCATAGAATTCAAGTCCTTCCAGGAAGATCTCTGTCATTTCCGTTTCTAAATCTGGTCAAAAAATGAACCTTCTCCATTGGTTTCCTTTACTGGAGCTGATTTTTTGGTTTCTGATTTCGCAGGTGGTTCCTGGTTAAAGGCAGGTTCCTGTACAGGTTTTTGTGGTACAGGTTCCGGATCAAATCCGATGGTTTGTTGTGTTTCCGGAATATCCAACGTTTCAATCACAGCCTCCACTTCTTTGGCCTCCATAAACGGACGGGCCAGATCAATTTGGGGTGGAGGAGGAACGTTGAACTGAATATTGGCAGAACGCTGGTTGGCTTTGTCAGCTTTTTCAAGCAGATCCTGGGCGATGATTTTGATGTCACTCAGGAAATTGTCTTTCAGATTTTCGATGGCACGAAGATCGCGTTCCAGGATTTTGACATCCTGAACCATTTT
>DAIOVD010000054.1:0-23600 GCA_036759185.1 Catalimonadaceae bacterium
CGGTGTTGTCTTCGAAAACCAAGCCGATCCGAAAATCGCCAATCTTGATTCTGTATGCGGTTCTGAAGCCCTTAAGCTTTTTCAAATTTTTTATTTGGGATAAGGAATCTGCGTGAATGACCTGAGATACGACATGGGCGACTTTCGCCTTCATGGGTCCATCCGCAACCTTATCCAATTGCTTTTCAAATTGAGTCTAAAACTCAATCTTCATTTTAACCCAAGCTTAGCCAGAACCTTTTCTTTATTGGCTAGTCCCGATTGACGACCTTCCTCAATCATCTGGCCTAAGATGGCATCTTCAATCGCATCTGATTGTTGAGTTATTTCGACTGATTTATGGAGTTTCGCCACATTACGGGCTATTTCCAAAAGGCTTGCTCCAACCTTTGTATTATCGTCCAGTACAATCAGGTGTTTCATACTTTATCCTATGAAGCAAATTAAGCCTATTATAAATTCACCTTTACACAGTCCAATTCTTCTTTTTCCAATGCTCAAATACCCCCTACCGAATCTGATATTTACAGGAAAGAGACACCGAACCTGAATCGCCCGGGACAATGCTGTTTACTTTCAGAACGCCGCGTTGCAGACGGTTCTGGCTGGAGCTGAATACCACAACGTCGTTCGGCTGAACCTCCATCACTTCTGGATACGTGGCATCCAGATTCATGGTATCCAGATACACAGCACTGACATCCTCAAAAGACTCCGCAACCTTCCGGAAATAGGTGTGGTATTCTCTGGAAGAATTGAAATAACTGGGAAACGTGTATCCCAATGCGACACGGTTGGGGTAAATCCAGGCAAGAGATCCCAACCGGTGCGACCCGTTCTGCCAGAAAAAACCAATCACTGAATATGCATCGTAATAGGAAAAACTTTCCTGAGGATCAGTGGAAATAGCCGGAGAGGGACTCACTGTATACAGAAATTGTCCGTAATTGGAATTCCGGGCTGCTCCCAGATTGAAAGGCCCGGCCTGATTGATGTTTCGTGTTGCAATTTTAATGGGTACTTCCATTGAAGCAGAATCGCCCTGACCGTCGGTGGCTGTGATCCGGACACGGATGTTTTTTCCGTCGAATTCCTTCCTGATCGGAAGCATCGAGCTGGTAACAGACGTGCTATAATTAAAATAATAAGAATATCCCGATCCACCGATCTCATTGTAGGAGTCGTACGTGTTTTTTGAAAATGGAATTACCGTAGAAGCGATCCTCTGATCATCGACCCATAAAGCCGCTGTGAGCTTTTCCAGAGTTCCCGGTGTATTGACAGCCCCGGAAAAATAACTGATCCGATCACCGGCAAAAAACTCAACCGGGCTTTGTGCAGACTCATTTCCATTCAATCTGGCATAGGGAATTTCAAAATCCACCGGTTTCTTAATTTTCAGAATCAGCTTCATGAATTTTGAAGACAGATCGTACTTCACAATTTTCACGGTAATCACAACCGAATCTTTGACGTAATTGGGGATGCGGATGTTTTGCGTGAGATAGAAATTATTGGAGCCCAGGTATTGAATCTGCGCATTCGCAGGAGGTGTTGCATCGTATGTATTCTCCACAACATAAGGATACCCTTTCAGGCTTTGTTCCCCATATTTCTGGTCTTTGGTCAGGAAATCAATTACGGTTATTCTCTCGTCTGCCGACAACCGGAAAATGAGCTTGAGCAGACTATTGGGATTTACCTCCAGAACAGGATTGGTGGTATCGGCAAGTGGATACGCCAGCTGAACTTTGAAAGGATACTTGATGGTAACGACCTGAACCGGAGCAGGATCCGGGTCTGAAGATTTCTTGCAGCCCCAAAAGGAGAGCAGGATCATCAACGACAAAAGGTAAAACGAACGCTTGTACATGGTTTATTTTCAATAGAAGAGAAACCGTCATTCTAGCCTTCCATCTTCCCAATTTGTCTGGAAACGCAATTTCTCACTGGCAGTGACCGGGTTCAATCGGAATCTCAAACATAACCGAATATTTTTTCAGGGCAATGGTGTTTTGGCTTAGGTGTGAGCTACCCTGAAAAGATGGGTCACCGGGATGCGGCGCAAAGGACCGGAGCGATGGATGATCATTAAAACGGCTTTGATAACTCTGGGTATTTGCTCTTTCTTTCCCTGGTAAATGTTTGGCACCATAGAGGCAATCCGTTGTCTCAATACTGAAAAAACATATTGTAAACAACTTTTACCTTCAGGAACCTTTAATTGCTGATGGTGAAAAAAGTGAATGAATCAAGACCAAATTCAAATCAACTATCCATTCATTGATTAATCCTTCAATCGATTTCCAAAACTGATCTGGCTGAGTACAATGCATTAATTGACATTAAAGAATTTTTTTCTTAGGATTGTGACCTTTCAGAAAAAATATTGATACAAAAAATTATACCAACTCAGGCATTTTCAATCCTTATACAAAATTGTTCAAACAGTAAATCAAATTAACATCATGAATTCCACAATACTACTTGGTCCACTAGTTGGACTTGTTGGTGCACCAACCGACACAAAAACAGATAACAAGGCAAAAGATGGTTTAACCAGTAAAGTGGTTGAAGACATTGATGTTTATACACTCTCACTGCTTTCCAGTAAGGACATACATACTGTTCAGTTCCTGCTGAATGGAGAATTGTTTCCCGCTTCAAAGGTGGCAGAGACATTCTCTGGATATTTCTGGGCTGTGACCATAAAAGTGAAAATCAACGGGAACTCACAAAGAATGATGTACAAAGTCCTTTTAAATGGAGTTGAAACGGCTGATAACCATGGTCTAAATAAATGGGAATTTTACATCCCGGCAAAAAATGAAGAACCCTGTATTGCCTATGCTTCATGCAATGGATTTTCTTCGGCCGACCTGGCAAAGAATACGGCCAACCCATATGGCCTCTGGAAAAGGATGCAACAAAATCATGCAGCAGCACCTTTCTCATTGCTCATCATGGGAGGTGACCAACTTTATGCAGATGAAATTTGGTACAAAGTGGATGAACTTCACAAATGGACGGAACTTTCAGAACAGGAACAGTTTGAATTCGAACCATCTGAAAATTTGCCCCGGGCACTTGATTCGTTTTATGAACAGCTCTACTTAAGGCAATGGAATCGTCCGGAGGTTGCCATGATGCTTGCATCCGTTCCAACCATAATGATGTGGGACGACCACGACATATTTGATGGCTGGGGAAGCTATGGTGAGAGTTTTCAGCAATGCAAAGTTTACCAGCTTGTCTTTCAATACGCCAGGAAATATTTTGAAATATTTCAATTGCGATGCCGTGAACAGGATAAAATGTTGAGTCCGGTTCCCGGTAGTCATTACGCTTATGGGGTTAATTTCCGATCGTATGGTATCCTGGCAATGGATCATAGAACTCAACGATCACTTGACCGGATTATGGGAGAAGACCAATGGGAACAAATCATTAAATGGTTGAATGAAGTTGAGTTTGGAGAAAACCTTCTTGTGCTTTCAGGTGTACCCGTAGTGTACCGGGATTTTGGAAGTATTGAACAGGCTGTCGATTTTACCTTTTGGAAAGAAGAAGTGTCTGATGACCTTAAAGACCATTGGAGAGCCAAAGAACACCAGGGTGAACGCCTCCGGTTTATTCACCAGTTTCTTGATGAGCTTAAACTTCGCCGGTCACGGAAAAATAACACAGGAAGAACGGTCATACTTTCGGGTGATGTACATGTAGGATGCCTGGGTGTCATTATGGATCGGAGAGATATCCCGCAGAAAATCCATCAGGTAGTATCCTCTGGTATCGTTCATCCTTCCCCAACCTGGATTCAATGGGCGGGCATCCTGGCCACAACCAATGATTCTAATGAATATTTGAACGAAGATAAAAAGCTGGAAACGGCCATTCTAAAACCCATTGGATCAGACACCTATATCCGGGCGAGAAACTTTGCCACATTGCAGATGGGTACCGATAAAAAACTATGGATAAACTGGATAAACGAATCTAAGGACAAACCACAATATCCTTTGGAATAGCCCTCCAGCTTTGTGGGTGGCTATTTGCTACCATTCAATGATTCGGAAAAATCAAGGTACTGCATAACCTGCGAAATTCAGCGGTTCGATCCTGAAATCGGCAGTTGATTCTATTGGGAAATAATCCGGAACCTCAGGACCTGCCACTGTGAAAACTAAATGCAATCTTGCGGCCCACTTTCCAAATTTTGAATGATCCGTTTTAGTTCCGTCCTCGTTTTATTGGGTGTGTTTCAAACGGCATTTGCCCAGGCGCCTGTTGCACCAGCAAAGACAAACCCGCTTCAGGATTCTGTCCGGAAATACCAGTCGGCCGGGAAAATCCAGAAAGCCATCCCTTTTGCAGAAGCATGGCTTGCCAAAACAGAGGCTGATTCAGGAGCTACCTCTGCACCAGCTACCAATGCAATGAACAGTCTGGGTGTGCTCTACATGCGAACCGGACAAATGGAAAAATCAGAAAGTGCTTTGCTAAAAGCTCTTGATATTCAGACAAAAACCTATGGTGAAAACCATCTTCGTGTGGCTATAACCCAACACAATCTGGGAGGTTTGTATAAGGAAATGGGCGACCTGGAAAAGTCGATTCACCATCTCACCATCGCCCTAAAAATCCGGAAGGAGCAACTGGGAGAAAACAACATCGAGGTTGCCTCTACGATCAACAGCATTGGTGTGGTAAACCTCAATCTGGGTCGGTATAAGGAGGCCGAAGCCATGTACAAGTCGGCCCTTGCCATCCGCATCAAAGTAAAAGGGGAAGAAAGCGAAGAAACAGGTGACTCATACAACAATCTGGGGGTGCTGTTCTGGCAATCGGGCGACTTACCAAAGGCAGAAGAACACCACGAAAAAGCACTGGCGATCAGGGAAAAGGTGTTCGGAAAAGAGCATCTGGCGGTGGCACAATCGCTTAACAACATTGGCCTGGTTTATATATTTATGGGGAACCTTTCAAGGGCTGAAAGCTTCCTTATCCGGTCTCTCGACATCAAAAGAAAGATTCAGGGGGATAGCAACCTGGAAATAGCTGCTGCCTATAACAACCTGGGGAATCTGACAAAAAACATGGGGCGCTATGATGAAGCTGCCCGATACGGTCAGATGTCACTGGCAATTTCAGAAAAAATCCTGGGTCCGGACCACCATGATGTGGGGGCTTCCTGCAATAACCTGGGCGAGCTTCACTATTCTTTGGGCAACTACTTTCTGGCTGAAAAATACCATCAGCGTGCAGCCCGTATCTGGACAAATGCCTACGGACCCGGCTACATTGAGGTAGGCGGCAGTTATATGAATCTGGCCAATGTGTATGGCGACCGAAGGCAGTGGAAAAAGTCAGATGAATACAGTAACAAAGGGATTGCGGTGTACAAAGCACTGCTGGGAGATATGCATCCTGATCTGGAAAAGCCCTATTACAACAAGGCCATCAATATGAAACAGAGAGGAAATCTCGCTTCTGCGGAAGAGTATTTTCATCGGTCCAATTCCATCTATCTCAAACAGGTTCGTGATTTCTTCCCATCCTTTTCTGACCAGGAGAAAGAAGATTTTTATGGTCGGTTCAAAGTGAATTCGGATGAATACCAGGCTTTTGCCGCATTACGGTACTCCACCAATCCAGGGATTGCAGGGCATTTGTACAACCACCAGCTTTCCACCAAAGCCCTTCTTTTAAGCAGTGCTGCCAAATGGAAACACCGGATCAAAAACAGCCAGGATTCTTCGTTGATCAAAAAGTATGGAGAATGGGAATCGCTGCAAACCCAGCTTGCCGAACTTTTGCAAAGCACCGATTCTACTGAAAGGCTGGACATTGGACCCATACAGCAACAGGCGGAAAAGCTTGGAAAACAACTGTCGCTCCAATCCGAAAGCTTTGCCCGGCTCAACGATAAGCGGCAGGTAACCTGGAAAACGGTGCAGAAAAGTCTGAAAGCCAATGAAGCAGCAGTGGAAATCATCCGGATACGGAAGAACGGCATTCAACGGATGGTCACCGACACATCCGATCCGGCGGGACCGACTTACAAGATTGAAGGTCTGATTGATTCGGCCCAGTATGTGGCTCTGATCCTGAAACCGGGCAATCAAATGCCGGAACTGATCTGGATGCCGGATGGCACAGGAATGGAAGGAAAAAATCTCAGGCTGTACCAAAACAGTATCACGTTGAAAATCGAGGATCGGAAATCGTTTGGTGCCTATTGGCAGAAGATAGCAGCCAAACTGGGGAAGGCAACCCGGATTTATGTTTCACCGGATGGTGTTTATCACCACATCAACCTCAACACCCTCAAAAATCCAAAAACAGGACGATACCTTCTGGAAGAAAAAGACATCCGGATGGTGACGGTAACAAAAGACATTGTGAGCCGTGAATTGTCGGATGGCACCAATAAAATGGCAGAACTGGTCGGTTTTCCAGATTACTATGCTGCCGGTAATCAGTCTTCAGTTCCATCCGGAATCCGCACCAGCCCAAGGATGAGCTATGGTCTCCTTCTGGACTCTACCGAGGTGCTGCCCGAACTGCCGGCCACCAAAGAAGAGGTGGATAAAATCGCCGGTATTTTTAAGACAAACGGATGGCAGGTTCAGAATTATACCGGGAATTCCGCCCTGGAAGAAAACATCAAGGAAGCCAGCAAACCAGCGGTTCTGCACATTGCCACGCATGGTTTCTTTCAGCCCGATTCCACACCCGGAAGCAATCCGTTGCTGCGGTCGGGACTGATGCTTGCCGGTGCGGGCACAACCTTAAAAGGAGCAGGCCAGAAAGACAAGGAAGACGGCATCCTCACCGCCTATGAAGCCATGAATCTGAATCTTGACAACACCGATCTGGTTGTACTTTCCGCCTGTGAAACCGGTTTGGGTGAAATCAAAAACGGAGAAGGGGTGTATGGTTTGCAACGGGCCTTTAAGGTAGCCGGAGCCAAAACCCTGATTATGAGTTTATGGAAAGTCAACGATGAGGCAACGCAGGAACTGATGGTGCGGTTTTACAAAAACTGGCTCAGCCCCGCCAAAGGGGGAGTGAATTCCACGGCAGGGGGACTCCGCTCTGCTTTCCTCGCTGCCCAGAAAGAACTGAAAGCCAAATACCCGGATCCGTACTATTGGGGAGCATTTGTCATGGTAGGAGAATAAGAGAATTACAAATTAGAAATTAAGAATTAGGAATTAGGCGGAATGTTGCGGCTTCAGTGCCAAATGAAAAGTACTATGTTAAAGGTTAAGAAGTGATGAGTTAAAAGTGATTCGCAAAAGGGCCAAAGGCCGCAATTCCGGGAAATCAGTTGATAGGGAACCCGTAACCAAAGTACCCATTGGTCGGGTAGAGAAGCATCATATGAAGGTTCTCTACCCAGACATTTTGCATAACCACTTTCCGAAAATTCTTTTCATTTTGCATTCTTTCAACCAGATCAGTATGAGCAGAATAACCGGCCTCTTTTTCGCCCTGATTTCTCTGGTTCAATGGGGATGGGCCCAGAACCCGGCACCAAAGCCACCTGCATCAAATCCTCTCAAAGATTCGGTGGATAAATACTCGAAAGGCGGGCAGTTTGGCAAAGCCATTCCGTTTGCTGAGCTATGGGCTGAGAACATAAAAAAAGAGAACGGAGAAGAAAGCAGCCAGTATGCAGAAGTGCTCAACACCCTGGGTATTGCATGGGCCCGTTCAGGAAATTTTGACAAAGCCGAGCCGGTGCTGCTCAAAAGTCTGGAGGTCCGAAAGAAGGTCTTTGGAGAAAACAGCGCCGAGTATGCCACTGCCCTCAATACCCTTGGGAATTTTTACAACGTAACGGGCAACTACCAAAAAACAGAACCCTACTATCTTCAGGCCTATGAGATCCGCAAAAAAACCCTGAAGGAAAATCATACGGACATCGGGCAATCACTCAACAGTCTGGGCACATTGTACCATAAACAGGGAAACTATCTGAAAGCAGTTTCATACTATGAAAAAGCGCTGGAATCCTGGCGAAAATCCCTCGGGGAAATCCACCCTGCGGTGAGTGCGGTGATCAACAATCTCGGTAGTCTGTACAACCTGATGGGCAACTATCAGAAAGCGTTGCCCTACCATCTGAAAGCCGTGGAAATCAAGCGAAAATCAATGGGAGAAACCCACCCGGAACTCGCAGCGCCCTTAACCAACCTGGGTTTACTCTATGTCGAAATGAAGATGTATTCTCAGGCAGAGCCTTACCTCATTCAGTCGTTGGAAATCACAAGGAAATCGTTGGGAGAAGACCATCCGGACCTGGGCATCATGATGAACAGCCTTGGCAAACTTTATATGGATTTGGGGGCCTACGCCAAAGCAGAAAAATTCTACCTTCAGGCACTGACCATCCACAAAAAAGCATTGGGTGACCAGCATCCGGAAGTGGCCGGTTCACTCCACAATCTGGGGATTTTGTACTGGCTCATGGGTGATTTTGCCAAAGCAGAAAGGCATCAACTTGAAGCTCTGGAAATCCGGAAAAAGAAACTGAATGAATACCACCCGGATGTGGCGACTTCACTCCACAATCTGGGCATTCTATACCTGTCGAACAAAAAAACCAATAAGGCCATGGAACGTTTTCAGGACTGGAATTCCAAAAAACATGCCCAGGTCCAAAGCTATTTCCCTTCTTTGTCTGACAATGAAAAGGAACGGTTTTTTGAAAACAACCTCTCCGGAAATCAGGAGATTTTCAAATCCTTTCTTGTGCAGCGGCATCCGGAGAAAAAAGAAATCACCGTTGACCTGTACAACGACCAGCTCCTGATGAAAGGACTTCTCCTCAATAGTTCGGCCAAATGGAAACACCGGATCAAAACCAGTGGCGATAAAAAGCTCTTTGCCTTGTTCACAGAATGGGAATCAAATCAAAACAAGCTGAACAAACTGCTCATTGCCAGCGATCCGAAAGAAAGAGCGGGTTTGGACTCGGTGTATGCCAAAACGGAAAAAATGGAGGAAGAGCTTTCCCTTCGTTCCGAGAACTTTGCCCGACTGTCCGATAAAAAACGGGTGACCTGGAAAGAGGTACAGAAAGCCCTGAAGCCAGGTGAAGCAGCCATTGAAATGATACGACTCAAAAAGTTCGGCATTTCCAGGATTGTGACCGACACTTCCAATCCAAAGAAACCTGTTTACAAAATAAAAGGCCTCACCGATACGATTTATTATGCCGCACTCATCGTAAAACCAGAATCTCTTTATCCCGAAATGGTCTTGCTAAAAAATGGCAACGAACTGGAAGGAAAGCTGCTCACGTATTATAAGAAGGCCATTTCCAATCAGATACCCGATCTTCAATCATACCAGCAGTTCTGGGGAAAAATCGCCTCTCACCTACCCGCGACCAAACGGATTTTCTTTTCACCGGACGGTGTCTTTCATAATCTCAACCTGAACACTCTGCAGAATCCGTCCACCAAAAAGTACCTGCTGGAGGAAAAAGACATCCGGCTGGTGACAGTTACAAAAGATATTGTGAATCCGGTCCCGGCTGAGGAAGACAACAAACTGGCCGAACTGTTGGGATTTCCGAGTTATTATCAGAATAAAGATTCTCTGGCAAAAAAATCATCGTCTGAAACCATCAGTCCTTCAATGAACTATGGCTTGCGGCTGGAGTCCATTGGCCCATTGGCGGAATTGCCGGCGACAAAAACGGAGGTGGATAAAATTGCCTCCATACTGGACGGTCTGGGATGGGAAGTGAAAAGTCATACCGGTCCCGCAGCCATGGAAGAAACCCTGAAAGAGAGTTACAAGCCCCGAATTCTTCATGTAGCCACCCACGGTTTCTTTCAGTCGGATACGATTAAAGGCACCAATCCGCTTTTACGCTCCGGACTGATGCTCACCGGAGCCGGCTCCACCCTGAACGGAGCCCGAAGTGAATCCGGCGAAGATGGGATTCTTACGGCGTATGAGGCCATGAACCTCAATCTGGACAATACCGATCTGGTGACGCTTTCCGCCTGCGAAACAGGTTTGGGAGTGGTAAAAAACGGAGAAGGGGTCTACGGCCTGCAGCGTGCGTTCAAAGTAGCAGGTGCCCGGAGCATCATCATGAGTTTGTGGAAAGTGGATGACGAAGCGACCCAGGAACTGATGGTGCGATTTTATAAGAACTGGCTGAGCCCTCTGAAGCCCGAAGGAGGAGTAAAATCCAAAGAAGGGGGGCTCCGCTCTGCTTTCCTCGCTGCCCAGAAAGAACTGAAAGCGAAATATCCAGATCCGTATTTCTGGGGAGCTTTTGTGATGGTAGGGGAATGAGGGGGATGAAGAATGAAGAGTTAAAAATGAAGAGTTAAAAATGAATGCACGTTACCGGGTGTGAACATGGGATGTCAACAGCAGGAACCGCTTATTACCTGGCTGAATTTCAGCCCTCTGTAGTTCTTTGAGCATTTGGTCATTTTCCCGTGGAAATCGCTGGATGTTTTAAGATTGTCCACAAGGGTTCTGGCGGAGTGAGAATTATTCCGGAGTGAATAATCTCCATAAGGAACAAGGTATTTTAAATCAGACTCTTACATTTGATCAGAAATCATCATGTCACGCATGCATCACTTTACAATCCGACTTTTTACAGGCTTGCTCACGTTTCTCCCGTTTTTAACCCGGGCCCAGACACCATCGGTGCACGCCCTCCGTTTTACACCCGTGGTTCAGGAGTGGTATCCAACTACCCTGAAAGGACCAAACGGAAGCTTTTATGTGCAATCGCATGGCCGGAAAGGGCTCAGCTTTAACGACAGTACCTTTGTCACGCTTACCAAACTGGATGCCAGCCTGGAACCGGTTTGGGCCCGCCGGATCAAAATGCAGAGAAAAATGTCACCCTATAACTCCGTGGTGAACCCTGACGGCAGCCTCACCATGCTGGCCAATGCCTATACCCAAAGCAATGCTCTTTACCCACTTCTCTTTCATATTTCATCCGATGGTCAGTTGCTGCAAACCCGGGAAATTGTGGATAGTTCCAATATACCAGGAGGCTATGATGTCGAAAGCTTTATCCGGCTGGGAAACGGGGTGGAAATTTTGTCCAGCGTCAATGCCCTTCTCCGGATCAATCCCCAGGGCCAGGTTTCATTTGAGAAAAAACTCTACATCCAAAACGACACAAACCAGTTTCTGAACTTCAGCTCCCTGCAGAGCATTCCCGGAAGCAATGGGTGGATTGGCGTTGGTAATATTGGTTCAGGTACTCAGGCTTTTTACTCCCGCTGGAATGATACAACCCTGATCAATCTCCATGTGTATGATGCCAAAATGATTGGTCTTAATACACCCAGTCTGGCCAGACCCCATGTGCATGCCAACGGAGAAGTGAGCCACGTGTGGAATGCCGGAAGCAGACAACTGCACCTTCACCGCCTGCAACCCGATGGCAGTGTGATCTGGTGGAAAATCTACAATACGAAAACGACCTACCCTGGCTACCTGCGGATGAGTGACGATGGCAACCACTGGGTATTCGGATCAATCACACCCGGACAGGCTGGTGGTATTGTGACACACTTTTCTCCGACCGGCGATCTGATCAAAGTGAAAGGACAGTTTAAACTTGGTTCAAGCCACGGAACCCTCACCACTTTTGAACCTTTGCCCGGTGGCGATTTTCTGGCACTGCAAAAAGGATACACCAATACCGATATTATGTTTCTGAACCGGGTACAGCCAAGCCTGGAGTTTAAATGCTTCGATACCAATCTTCCGGCCATAACCGACACCTCCATCGCCCTGATTGACTCGGTGATCACCAATATCAAGTACCAGAAACGGCGATATGGTATCAAAACAACCACCTCTTCTCCCCTGTCGTTTCTCACAGTGGCAGTGGTAAAAGAACCGGTTACCTGCACGGTGACAGACATCGAAGAGCCTAAAGTGGCAGAAGAAGTTTCGGCATACCCCAATCCGGTTGCCGATCTGCTGCATATTTCCAATCCAATGAGCGGCAAAATCACCTGGACCCTCACCGATCTGGCCGGAAGGACCTGCCTGGAAGGATCTGCGGAAGGATTGTCAACGACGATATCAACAGTGAAAATCCCCAAAGGCCTTTATCTGCTTTCCCTCCAGAGATTGGAAAGCAGAAAGGTGATGCGGGTAGTGAAGGAATAGGGAGAGATCCTGGAAAACTTTGAGACCAGGTTTTCCATCTGCAGCCAGGTTGGTTTCATTACAAACAAAATGGCCCGTAACGTCACAACCACGGCATCTGCTTTCTATTCTTTCAGCCACTTCCTCACCTGAACATTTTCTCCGTCAGAAAACAGGACCAGGTAAAGTCCACGTGGTAAATGCCCCACCGGTATTTTTGTCTGCTGTTCCGTAATCGTATCAAAACCCACACTGCGGCCATCTGTGGAGTAAATTGAGTATGAACTCTTTGCACTTTGGTGGGAAGGCAACTGCAGGAAAAGAACCTCCGTTGCCGGGTTGGGAAAAATCTGAAGTCCGTTCATTGCAATTCCATCTTCAGTTGCCGTTGTCGGGTCGGCATACAAACGGGCTACATGCGATCGGGAGGTACCGTTGTATTGGGTAAAAAGTCCCCCAAGGATAATTTTTCCATCGCTCGCCATATCTACATCTGTTGCTGCTGCAAGTGCACCATACCCACCCGTATTAAACTCCATGTCCACGCTTCCATCCGGCTGGAGGCAGGCGATATTGTGTATGGCAAGGCTGTTTACGAATGCAAAGCTGCCTGATATCATAATCTTTCCATTGGGTAGTAGCAAGCTTTCATATGGTGCATTGGGGACGCCGGTACCTGAATTAAAACCAGGATCAACCGATCCATCAGCATTTAATCGGCCCAACCGTGTCATGGTAGTCCCGGATACTGAGGTAAAGTTTCCGCTCATGAATACCTTTCCATCAGTCTGTATCAGGCAGGTGGTCACCACCGCATTCGGGCCGGTACCTGGGTCAAAAGTCGGATCCACATCGCCATTGGGCATAATCCGTACCATATTTTTCCGGGCAGAAGATTTATAAGAAGTGAAAGCACCCACCACCATCATTCGGCCATCGGGGTACAGGGCAATGTCCTCAGCATACCCACTTATGCCACTACCGGTTTTGAACGAGGTATCTACTTTTCCATTGGCAAGCAATCGAATTATGCCGCTGCAGGCAGACCCATTGAAGTTCGTAAAGTTGCCTCCCAGAAGAATTTTACCATCGGGTTGTAAAGCCAGTGAATTCACAGGCAGGTTGGCGCCCGTTCCGGTTTTAAAGGTGGTGTCGCGGCTGCCATCAGTGTTGACACGGGCCACCTGCCTGATGATGAAACCATTGAAAAGTCCGAAATTACCCGCCACCAATATTTTACCATCCGGTTGAATGAGAAGGTCAACCGCCTGGCTGCTTGGGCCTCCCTGCGGATCAAATCCGGTATCCAACGAACCATTGGTATTGAGTCGAGCCAACCGGTTGCGGGTAACACCGCCAGCTGTACTGAAATTGCCGGCAATGATCACTTTGCCATCTGCCTGCACCGCTGTACAGGTAATACTCAGATCGGTATTGACTGGAATAAAACCGGGATCAAGTGCGCCGAACTGAGCCAGGCAAATGGAAGGCCGGGTGAAAAGGATCATCAAAATCAGAAGATAAACGGGCAGAAGTGAACGCATAAGAGTTGAGGATTGGAGAGGCAATATCTGTATCAGTACAGGATTTTTTTGACTTTATTTTGAAATCGCTCTCTGTTTGGGACTTGTTTGAGTTCCGCCATTCCTCTGAGATTCGGTTTATTGGATCAATCAGCCTTCACAACCCAATGAAACCTCTCCCGCTTTTCCTTCGGAAGGTGAAGTCAAGTGAATGATGTCATTACGTCAAAAAAATATTCAACCTTTGTTTCGGTTGCCGGGCCATAGCTGGTTCCTGGAATTGAAATGAAGCGTTTCCGTTTACTCCCCTTCTTTTTTCTTCTGGTTCAATATCCGGAACAACTCCTGGCACAGGCAGGTTCAACCGTGGATTCACTGGAACGCCAGCTGCAATCGGCCAGAACCGCCAAAAAAGGAACGGGGCCCGACCTGAATGATTCTACCTCTGCCAATCTGTTGCTCCAGCTTTCCCGAATCTATTGGGGACGGAACGCCGGAAAGGCAAAATCCTATGCCGACCAAAGCCTGCATCTCTCAGAAAGAATCGGGTTTCGAAAAGGGGAAGCCAATGCCCTCAACAGTCTGGCCACTGTGTATGGAATGGAAGGCCGGTTTCCGGAAGCCCTACCTTTGTACCAGAAGGCACTTCAAATCCGGAAAAGCATCCGTGATCTGCCCGGCATTTCCGCCACTTTGAACAATCTGGCTTCCATTTACAGCCGGATTGGAAAAGGTCCCCAGGCCATACAATACTACCTTCAGGCATTGAAAATGGATGAAGCCCTCGGCGACGAAGTGGCCATTTCGATGGACTATGGCAACATGGGATCGGTGTACTTCTACCAGGGTGATTATGCCAAAGCGCTGCGAATGTTTGAAACCAGTCTTGAAATGGAACGGAAACGCGGCAACCGGGAAATGATGGCCCGGCTTTTTGCCAATATCGGCAACGTGTACCACCACTTCAATTTTTCTCTGGCCAAAGAGAACCAGGAAAAAGCGATGCAGCTCTACACTGCCCTGGGTGATCAAATGGGGATGGCCACTGTAGTGCTGAACCTGGGCAACCTCTACTACAAGCAACGAAAGTTTCAGGAAGCACTGGAATACCAGAACCGGGCGTACAAACTGTTTGAGGATCTCCACAATCCGTTGAAAACAAAAGAACTCTGCAACAACCTGGCCTATACCCATCTTTATCTCGGCCAGCATGATCAGGCCAGAATCTGGATCAACCGTTCGCTGCAACAATCCCGGTCAACCAACATTTTGCAGGACATCAGCAACGATTACCAGTGTCTGAGCCTCATCGACAGTGCCCAGGGCAATTTCAAAGAGGCCTTCATCAATCGTTCGCTGGCGGTTCGGTATCGTGACAGCGTTTTCAACAACGAGAGCACCCGGAAAATCACCGAACAGCGGATGCAGTTTGATTTCGACAAGAAAGAAACCGCACTCAAATTTGAACAGCAGCTCACCCACGAGAAACTCGAAAAACAGACCCTGCTTTCCACCCAGCAAAAACAGGAACTCGGCTTAAAAGAACAGGCCATTGTGATCGCCAACACAGCGAAAGACCTGGAGCATATGCGGGTGCTACGCATTCATACACAGAAGGAAAGTCAGGAACGATTGCTCACCCTTTCAGAAAAAGAAAAAGCCCTGCAAAAGGAAGCACTAAAGCGCACCAACACCGAACTGAGCCTGCAAACCCTCATCCGGAACATCATTGGATTTGGACTTCTCGGCCTCATTCTGGTGATCGTGGTGGTGTTGAGACAACGAAACCGGATCGCCAAAGAGAAAAAACGGAGCGACCAGCTGGTGGTGGAAAAAGAAATGCTGATGAAAGAAATCCACCATCGGGTAAAGAATAACCTGGAGGTAATCAGCAGTCTCCTCGAGCTTCAATCCAATGCCATGGAAGAGGGAAAGGCAAAGTCGGCTGTTCTCGAAGGACAAAGCCGTGTTCAGTCCATTGCCCTTATTCACCACAAACTCTACAAAACCGACGAGGTGGCCGCCGTTGAATTCGAGCCCTTTGTTCAGGATTTGTACCACCAGATTGAATCGGTTTTCAAAAAACCGGGCACCGAAATTTCCTTTCTCGTAAACGCCGGAAAACTGTCGGTGTCCATCGATTCGGCCGTGCCGCTGGGATTAATTCTCAATGAACTGCTCACAAACTCATTTAAATATGGAATCTTTCCGGACCGGAAAAATGAGATTCAGATCGACCTTCAGCCGGGTTCCGGAGATGGACAGTATGTTCTCATTTATCGGGACAGCGGCCCGGGGATGCCGGAGAATTTTGACATGAAAAAGTCGGTTTCCCTTGGGATGAAAGTGATCGGATTGTTAACCCGTCAGCTCGGGGGAAAACTTCGGTTTTACAACGAAAACGGAACCGTGTTTGAAATCCCTTTTCACGCCGGATAGCCACAAAGAAATATGGATAAAGTCATCAAAATCGGGATTGTAGACGATGAGCTCATCATCGCGGAAAAGACCAGAACCTTCCTGATGCAGGCAGGCTATGAGGTTTGCGAACCCGTCCCTTCCTACGCCGAAGCCCTTGTGATGATCGACGAAGAGCAGCCCGACATCCTCCTGCTGGACATCAACCTGAACGATAAAAAGGACGGTATCGACCTGGCCGAAAAGGTGAATGAGCGGTTCCGGATCCCCTTCATTTTCCTCACGGCTTATGGCGACAAAGCCACGATCGACCGGGCCAAGAAAATGCGGCCCAACGCCTACCTCATCAAGCCCTACAACAAAGACGAACTCTTTGCGGCGGTCGAACTGGCCATGGAAAATTTCACGTCCGCCTCTGCTGAGGTGATCCCGGAAACGGTGCGCAAAGACTTCCTGTTTGTGAAAGACGCCCATCGCTTCGTGAAGCTGCTTTTCAAAGATGTGCTCTACATCGAAAGCCAGGAAAACTATGTGGTTGTCCACACCACCGACAAAAAAAGTCACCAGATCCGTTCCACTTTCTCGGATTTTCTGAACCAACTGCCCCCGGCCGATTTTTTCCGGTGCCACCGCAGTTTTGCAGTCTGCCTTTCGGCCATCGAGCACGTGGAGCCCACCGAGGTTCTGGCGGGTGGATTCCGGGTGCCCATTTCGGCAACCTACCGGGTGGAGTTGCTGCGTCTGTTGGGGATTAAGGAGTAGAATTTGGGCGGACAATTCCCGCTATCCGTTCCAATCCACGCCCTTCCGGCGTGGTATTTCCACTTCTATCGGGGCCGCAAAATGAATTGGGTTTTAACGCGGCTCTTATGTTTTTGTTGAGCCGGTTTCCGTCCGGATTTCGTCACCTGTTTCCCCCGTTTCACCCCTGATTCCACCCTGTCCGGCCCTCGTTTTTCCGCCTGAAAAACTAAGCTGACACCTTTGATGCATCACTTTTAAACAAGAAAAGAAAATGCATCTCAAATTCATCCTCACCCCCATTCTTGGCTTGCTTCTTAGCTGCTCCACGATTGCCCAACCGGCATTCTCTCAAACCGATGACGATACATTTGCGTCTATCCCGACAACCCCATCAACGGTACAAAGTCAGGAAGAAGACTCCGATGAAGATGCCGGGTACACGGAGCTTTCACCGGCACACAGCACCGCTTATGTGCTAAGCCCAAATTCCCGGACGCTTCAATTGCTTCATAGCCTGCCGAAATTCACTTCCCAGGCTATTGTGTACATCATGGACTTAACCGGCCGCATCCTCAAACGGATAACCCTTGATCCAAAAGATAAAGGTGGCAGTAAAATTTACCTCAACGACCTCCTGTCCGGCAACTATCAGTATCTTTTGGTACTGGATTCAGGCCGCAAAATTCAGGGTGAATTTGAACTGACCGACTAGTATTCAACCTAACAAAAACCTTTCCCCTGAAGTCGTGATCAGAGAATGGGGGATAAAAAGGAACAGGCATTTAAAGGACGGACGAGAATTGACTTTGATTCTGCCTTTTCGCCTGATCAGGTTGGAATTCAACCCGTTTTTTCCTACTTGCCGTACCGATTTCCTGTTCAAAATATGAAACAATTCTACGGTTTGCTGCTGATCCTGTTTTTCTGTGAAAACAGTTGGGCTCAAAAAGCTGTTGAAGCAACCGTTAAAAAGGAGCCATTGCGTGATTCGGCTTCAAAATACCTGAACATCAAACAATACCGGAAGGTTGCCACCTTTGCTGAACAATGGGTCAACAAACTCAAAACGGAAAAAACGGCGGCCGGTCCCGAATACGCCACTGCCCTGAACGCCTGGGGTGATGCACTAAACCGCACAGGGAAAAGTGCGGAAGCCGAACCCATTTTGGTACAGAGTCTGGAAATCCGCAAACAGGTGCTGGGTGATACCCACCCCGATTACGCCACGACCCTGATCAACCTGGGACTCCTATATAAAAACACCGGACGGTTTTCAAAAGCCGAGCCTCTTTATCTTCAGGCCTTTGAGATCCGGCTGAAAACATACGGTGAAAAAAACAACGATGTGGCTTCGGTGCTCAACAGCCTCGGCAACCTGTACTCCGATATCGGAAACTACCAGAAATCGGAGGTCTTCTATCTTCGGGCCATTGAATGCTGGAAAAAGTCTATGGGCGAAGACGATCCCATTTTGGCCATTCCATTTAACAATCTTGGCAACCTGAGTTTCTTTACCGGAGATTACCAAAAGGCAGAGAACTACTATTCGAAGTCTTTGGATATTAAACGCAAAGCAGAAGGACCGAGCAGCCATTCAATCGGTGTTCTACTGCACAATCTGGGAAATGTGGCCTTGAAAATGGGCAATCTCCCCAAGGCTACTTCCTATTTCCTGCAAAGCCTCGAAATAAAACGAAAGATACTGGATGCCGGCGACCCTGATCTGGCGGCCACTCTCAACAACATTGCCAACCTGTATTCTGATGTCGGCAAGAATTCCATAGCAGAACGTTACTATCTGGAAGGACTGGAAATCCTGAAAAAATCAAGGGGTGAAAATCACCCGGAAGTGGCGGCCACGCTGAACAACATTGGCGTTCTGTACTCTGATGCCGGAAAGTTCGCAAAAGCGGAAACAGTCCACCATCAGTCGCTCAACATCCGGAAAAAGGTGCTGGGCGAAAACCATCCGGACGTAGCCGTTTCACTTGAAGACATAGCGTCTGTTTATTGGAAATCTGGTCGGACTCAAAAAGCTGAAACCTTCCTGCTTCAATCGTTGCAAATCCGCCGGAAAGCTTTGGGCGATGGTCATCTTGAGACCAGCACATCTGTAGAGAATCTTGCTTCGTTGAATTTCAGTGCAGGCAGAATGGAAAAAGCAGAGTCCTGGTTTATAGATTGGAATGCGAAAAAACAAGCCCAGATTCAGCGGTATTTTCCCTATCTCTCTGACCAGGAAAAAGAGCGGTTTTATGAAACGACACTTTCCGAAAGTGAGGATGTTTTCAAATCTTTTTGCATTGAACGATATGCCGGAAAGAAGACCATCGCTACCGATTTGTACAACGACCAACTTGCCACAAAGGGATTGTTGCTCAGCAGTTCTTCAAAGTGGAGGCACAGAATCCGTACCAGTGGCGACACCACGGTTTCAGCACTTTTTAAAAGATGGGAAAGCAGCCGGGAGCAACTAAACGATTTGCTGGAATCCACAGACTCGACGGATCGGGCCGGAATAGATTCCGTTCAGACCCAAACCGAAAAGATGGAAAAAGAGCTTTCACTCAGGTCTGAAAGCTTTGCACGATTGGCAGATCATAAGCTGATTAGCTGGAAGGATATTCAAAAAACCCTGAAACCTGGAGAGGCAGCAATCGAAATGGTTCGGGTGCAAAAGTTTGGCATAAATAAAACCGTAACCGATACCACCAACCCAATGAAACCGGTGTACAAAATAAAAGGCCTTACTGATACCATTTATTATGCCGCTCTGATTGTAAAACCTGAATCTGTTTTTCCGGAACTGGTCCTTCTTCGAAACGGAAACGAGCTGGAAGGAAAGGCCCTCTCCTATTACAAAAATGCCATTCAAAACAGGGTGGAAGACAGCCGGTCCTACCGTCTTTTCTGGGATAAAATTCGATCAAAACTAGGCCCCACCCGAAGAGTCTTCTTTTCTCCCGATGGCGTGTACCACAACATCAATCTGAACACCCTTCAGAACCCCAAAACCAAAAAATACCTGGTCGAAGAACTGGACATCAGCCTGGTAACTGGAACCAAAGACCTGTTAAATCCGGAATCCTCCGATTCTCAGGGAATGGTCGCCGAGATGGTTGGATTTCCAAGTTACTATAATTCTAGTGCGACCGTTTCCATTTCGACTGAGTTCAGGAACAGTCCCAAACTCACATATCAGCTCCGCCTGGCTTCGGATGAAACCATCGCCGAACTACCGGCAACCAAAATCGAGGTGGACAAGATCTCCGAAATCCTCCAATCCAAAGGCTGGAAAGTGAATGAGTTGACCGGCGATAAAGCTTTGGAAGAAATCATCAAAGAAAGCAACAGCCCGAAAGTCCTGCACATTGCAACCCACGGTTTTTTCCAACCCGATACGACCAAGGGGAGCAATCCCCTGCTTCATTCCGGATTGATGCTTACGGGAGCCGGTTCTACATTGAAGGGTTTAAAGTCAGCTGGGACTGAAGACGGCATCCTCACCGCCTACGAAGCCATGAACCTCTATCTGGACAACACAGATCTGGTCGTGCTTTCCGCTTGCGAAACCGGGCTCGGCGAAATCAAAAACGGGGAAGGCGTCTACGGTTTGCAACGAGCCTTTAAAGTGGCCGGTGCCAAAACCCTGATCATGAGTTTGTGGAAGGTAAACGATGAAGCGACACAGGAACTGATGGTGCGGTTTTATAAACACTGGCTCAGCCCCCCAGCCCCCGAAGGGGGAGTTGTATTAGCTCCCCCTTCGGGGGTTGGGGGGCCTGGGCTCCGCTCTGCTTTCCTCAAAGCCCAGAAAGAACTGAAAGCCAAATATCCCGATCCGTATTATTGGGGAGCGTTTGTGCTTGTTGGAGATTAGTGAAAGTCAATGAATAAGCACACGATTGTGAAAGGAATTTATCCTACTTGCCATCTGATTCTGACCCGGAAAATATGATACGGAACCTTATACTCTTATTCCTTTGGTTGCTTTTTTCGTTTCAAAGCAGTTTCGGCCAAAACCCTGCGCCAAAAAAGCAAGACCCAATCCAGGACTCCATCGACACATACACCAAACTGCGTCAGTATGATAAAGTGGTACCTTTTGCAAAAAATTGGGCTGAACTTTGTAAAAAGATAAATGGGGAAGAAAGTGCAGAATATGGGGCAGCGCTGGTTAATGAGGGAAATGCATTAAACCGAACAGGAAATAGCAAAGAAGCGGAACCACTACTGCTTCAAGGGTTGGAAATCCAAAAAAAGGCCCTGGGCGAAGATCATCCGGATGTGGCAAAGTCACTGGGCCGACTGGGCCTTTTGTACTCGAATATGGTCAACTACTCTAAAGCAGAGACCTGTTTCCTCACTGCCCAGAAAATTTTCAGAAAACCCCCAGGCACAAATCTTCTTGCTGAGGCCAGTATGTTGAACAACTTTGGCAATTTATACCGGTTTATGGGCAAGTACGCCAAAGCGGAGCCTTGCTTCCTGAGCGCATTGGAAATCAACAAAAAAGCCCTGGGTGAAGAACATCCCGAAGTAGCCAATTCAATGAACAATCTAGGGAATTTGTACTCAGAAATGGGCAACTACCCCAAGGCGGAGCCATACTATCTCAAATCTCTTGAAATCTGTAAAAAAGCCCTGGGAGAAAACCATCCTCAGGTGGCAAATTCGATTAACAACCTTGGTGTTTTGTATGACGATATGGGCGACTACTCCAAAGCAGAGTCCTACTACCTGAAAGTAGTTGATATCTTGAACAAAACGATTGGTGAAGACCACATTGAAGTGGCCCCTTCCTTAAACAATCTTGGCAATCTGTATGAACTATTGGGCAACTACTCCAAATCGGAGACATACAAACTCAAAGCCTATGAAATCGAGAGAAAAGCCCTTGGTGAAGAACATCCTGAAGCGGCCACCTCCCTCAACAACATTGGGGCGTTATACAACGCAATGGGCAATAGATCTAAAGCGGAGACATACTATCTGAAAGCCCTTGAAATCCGCAAAAAAACTCTGGGCGAAGATCACCCGGATGTGGCACAGTCGCTGGGCAACCTTGGCGCTTTGTATTCAACCAGAAGTAATTACCTCAAGGCGGAATCCTGCTACCTGAAAGCACTTGAAATCCGTAAAAAAGCGCTCGGTGAAGTTCATCCGGTTGTGGCCTCGTCGCTGGGCCAACTAGGCAGCCTGTATCAGTCAACCGGCCAGTATTCCAAATCCGAGACCTGCTTTCTTAAGGGCCTTGAAATCTGTAAAAAAGCGCTGGGTGAAAATCATCCAGATGTGACGTTCTCATTGAACCGGTTTGGTCGGATGTACCTGGCTACGGGGCGGCCGGACAAAGCAGAAAGCTATTTTCTGACCTGGAACACCCGAAAACTGGCCCAAATTCAGCGGTATTTTCCGTTTCTGTCCGACCAGGAGAAAGAAAAATTTTACGCATCCAATATTTCTACCGCTCAGGAATATTTTAAATCGTTTTGTGTAGGACGATATCCACGGAATAAGACCATAACGGTCGATTTTTACAATGATCAGCTGGCAACCAAAGGCCTTCTGCTCAACAGTTCCGCCAAATGGAAACACCGGATAAAAACGGCCGGTGACAAAAAACTCAACCGATTATATGACGATTGGGAGAATAGTCTGAATCAACTAAACCAGTTGTTGCACTCCACTGATTCTGTGGAAAGAGCAGGAATTGACTCGCTGGAGAATATAACCGAGAAAATGGAAAAAGAGCTTTCATTACGCTCAGAAAACTTTGCCAGACTATCCGATAAAAAACAAGTTACCTGGAAGGATGTCCAACAGAAACTAAAGCGTGGGGAAGCAGCCATCGAGATGATCCGGGTTAATAAGTTTGGAATTGGAAAAACTGTAACCGATACCAGCGATCCCCAAAAGCCAGTTTATAAGGTTAAAGGATTGACGGATACAATCTACTACGTTGCACTCATTGTAAAACCAGAATCGGTATATCCCGAAATGGTCTTGCTTAAAAATGGCAACAACCTGGAAGGAAAATACCTCAATTTTTACCAGAATGCTGTAAAAAATAAAATGTTGGATGAACAATCATTCCATCAGTTCTGGGAGAAAATTGGGACAAAACTTGGGGGCAGTTCACGGGTATATTTCTCTCCGGATGGCGTGTTTCACCACATTAATCTCAATACACTTTTCAACCCAAAAACCAAAAAGTATCTGCTGGAAGAGAAAGACATCCGGCTGGTCACTTCTACAAAGGATCTGGTAAACCCAGGTCCGGTTGAAGAAGAAAACAGGTTGGCCGAACTGGTCGGCGCACCTTCGTACTATCTGGCTGGTCCCACCTCCAGTATTTCGACAACAGAAAGAAAAAGTCCTCAAATGACCTATAACCTTCGCCTGGAATCGGACGAAACCCTGGCAGATCTGCCGGCCACCAAAACTGAAGTCGATCGGATCTCGGGCATTCTGGAATCCAAAGGTTGGGAAGTAAAAACCTACACCCAGGAACAAGCTCTGGAAGCCAACATTAAGGAAAGCTACAAGCCGAGGGTTTTGCACATCGCGACACACGGATTTTTCCAACCTGATAGTACCAAAGGAAGCAATCCTCTTTTACATTCAGGCTTGATGCTTGCCGGAGCCGGATCTACCTTAAAAGGTGTACGAAAAGAAGGAGAAGAAGACGGCATCCTTACGGCCTATGAAGCCATGAATCTGAATCTCGACAACACCGATCTGGTTGTGCTTTCG
>DAIOVD010000055.1:0-14435 GCA_036759185.1 Catalimonadaceae bacterium
TGGTGGATGGAGGATTTGCCTTCCGCAGATTGGGTGCATCCGGTGGGTGATCCGTTTAACCGGAGCAATTTCCGGATCGAAACGGTGCCGGATCCGAACAGAGCAAAATCAGATCAGGACAAAATGCTGGACGGCTGGTTTGATGTTCACATGCCGGATCTGAATCAACGAAATCCTCTTTTGGCAACTTATCTCATTCAGAATTCACTATGGTGGATTGCAGAAACCGGAATCGACGGCATACGGATGGATACTTATCCATATAACGACAAAGACTATATGACCCGTTGGTGCGACGACATTCTCAAAGAATTTCCAAAGTTTAGTCTGGTTGGGGAAGTCTGGGTCGATCAACCTTCTCTGGAATCGTATTTTACCAAAGGAGCCAAAAACCAAGATGGGTACAAGGCTGGTTTGCCAACGGTAACCGATTTCCCTCTCTATTTTGCCATCACCAAAGGTTTGCAGGAAAAAGGAACCTGGGACAATGGCCTGCAGAAAGTATACACGGTTCTCAGTCAGGACTTTCTTTACAAAGATCCTTCGAAGCATTTGGTTTTTGTCGATAATCACGATTTATCCCGGTTTATAACCACGCAGAAAGGAGATGATAAAAAGTTCCGTCAGGGAATTGCGATGGCATTGACACTTCGGGGAGTGCCGCAATTGTATTATGGAGGAGAAATCGGGATGACCGGAGACGCCGTAGCACATTCCAATGTACGGCACGATTTTCCAGGCGGATGGGCCGGTGATTCGCTCAATCTTTTTCTGGAACAAAACCGGAAGGGTCATGTGGACTCCGTCTTTCGTTTTCACCAGAATCTACTTCAGTGGAGGAAAACTTCGGAAGCTGTAGCGAAAGGAAAATTCACCCACTATTTGCCAGACAGCAATGTGTACACCTATTTCCGGACGACAGCCAATCAAACCGTGATGGTGGTGGTAAATGGCAGCGACAAGCCGAAAGCATTGAATGTAAAACGATTCAAAGAACTGGAGGGCAAAGCTGGACCTTTTAAAGAAATAATCAGCAGTCAGTCAATGATATTGACAGACGACAAACTACGGATTCCGGCAAACGGTGTCTGGATACTGGAGCAGAGAAAGAATCCATAAAGGAATCCATAAACCTGTACATGCATTTTTTATCGGACCGTCTGTAAAAGGACGGTCCGATTTTTTTTGTCCTTACCGCATTCTCGAATAGTTGAGAATCAGAATGGAGCAATCGGCATAAAGTCGGGCCAGTTGCTCTTTCGGAAGGGATTTGGTTAAGGCATTCATGCGGTCGAAAACCAGTACCGCTGCATTGTCGTAACCCGCTGTTTTGAGGACGTAGTCATAATGGGCAGTCCAGTTCATCAATCCTCTGTTCGGGTCATTGGCTGGCGCTGCCGGATCAGATCCATTTACCCAATTGGCAGAAGCAAGTCCATATGATGCCATCAGGTATGTGATATCGGCATACAATCTGGAGTACGTCTCCCGTGCCAGACCTGCCTTCAGTGTGATCATCCGGTCTTTCAGGTAAGTGGATACCTTCGAATTGTCGGCATTTGCTGCCTGGTAATGATCCTTCCAGTTTGACACACCTCGGCCGGGATCGGATGGGAGTTTTGAATCCTGGCCATCGAGCCAGTTGGTTTGGGCATTTGCATGAAATGCGTACAGAAGGACAATGGACACAATGATTTTTTTCATTTTCTGGAAATTTTAATCTGGCGGCAAGTTGTTATCCCGACGCTTTCCTGAAAATCGTTAGATGTAACGATTTATTCTCCTTGTTCGGAACTCTGAAATTCTTATTGTGATCTGAACCTTGTTCTGGATCCGGATAGATGAATGGTGTTGAATTCTGAATAAGAATGAGTTGCAGACGGCAACCTGATGTCCCTGTACTTTTGAAAAACGGTTCTGGTTTCCGGCCAGGGATATCTGCTTAGACAAGGTGACCTCTTGCCGCCAATCAGTATCAAGTGGAGAATAAAGCGGAATTCAGGAGAGACCATCTAAAATCGGGAAAAACTGAGCCATTCTATTTTTTTTTGATTTCCGGAAAGGCCTTATTTGACCGTTCGTTTCCGACCAGGACATCCAATCTATTTTTGACAACACTCAAACCAATGGTGAAAAACACAACCAGAATGTGGATTCCGGCAATGCTTCTCATGCTGCTTGCCTGCCAGATAGCAACTGCCGGTATTTTTGAAAAAAGCCTTCTGAAAAAACGCCGTAAAGGTGGAAGAGGAGGAGGAAGTGATCTGGAGTTCTTCAAAGACAATCTTGACATCTTCATCGGGCCTTCATTTAATATGGCATCCGGACCCTTTGCGGGAAGCCCTGTAAGCCTTCTTAAATCAACCAATACCAGCTACTTGTATTCAGATTCGCCATCTAAATACCTCTTTTTTTTCATGGCAGGAGCTCAATACCGTTTTTTTCTAAACCCAAAAAGTGAAGGATTTCAGTCCTTCCTTTCTTTTGGTGCCGGCCTGATGTACCAGAAACGTGGATACTCCCACACTCTGCAGATGATCAACAAGTCCATTACATTGTATGAGGATAAAATTGTGTTGCTGGAAAAGTATCGTGCACATTATGTGAGCGTTCCCCTTTCTGTCCGCATAGGCAAGCAGGTGTTTGGCGAGGTTGGAGTGACGGCCGATATTCTGGCTTCCGGGACCCTGGCTCGTGAAATGGAACGAGGGACATCGGGTGATTCAATATTCGCCTATTATTATTCTACTTTCTACAAAAACGATTACAAAACATCATCAGTTCAACCAAAGGTCAGTCTCGGATACATGTTTAGTGCTGGATATGAATTCACCGAAAATTTTGGAATGCGATTGTTTGGGACCCTCTCCAATAAGTATTTCATCAAAGGTCCTGACCTGAGTAATTTTCAGTTTTCTATCCAGTTTGTCGGAACTCTTAACTAAACATCTATGAAGATTCATATGAAATTCTCTCTTCTTACAGCTGCTGTGGTTTTCCTCATATTGGGGGGATGTTCAAAATCGAAAATTGAAATTCCGGATTCGAGTACCAGACTGGATCCTTCAACAGACATTGAGGGTGTATTGAAATCGCTCCAGTTAACATCGGATTTTTTCGATGAAGATCCGCCATTGCCTTCCGACACTAGCGACAACCGGAACTGGTATTTAGTTGGGATTCAGGATACGTCTTCTGTGTATGAAGGAGCTCCTGTCACTCTGAAATTTGCTGTAAAAGGCGTTCCACCTTCTTACCAGGTGAGACAACTGTACCTGGAAATGCCACCTGCTACCGGACACTGGCTGATCAAACAGGCAGGAACTGCCAGTATTACATTTACGATTCCAAGTCTTGTGAGACCAGGAAATCTGAACATGGTGGTTTCAGCCAAACTTGTCAAGTATTCGGGAGGTGTTGCCCAGGATTCATTTTATACGGCCAAAATAAAACAGTTAGTGCGTTTTCTGGAGCCTGAAGGCTGCAGTTTTGAACTCCAGGGTAAAAACAAACAAGGTTTGATCTATCGGAAAATAAATCTGGGTGATAAAGCTGGTACACTGAAAGTGAAGTTTCTTTCCATGGATTCCTCTACTTCAAACAAAACCTCTGACCGGTTTGACCTGAAATACAATGCGGCTTACATACTGAGTTCGTCCAATACCAAAGTTCCGGCAGCCTATATTCCGGCGTGTACAGGTTTGGCAGCCGGAGCACAAAGGAAGCAAGGTTGGAGGGAATATTCCTATGAATATGATCCGGTGAATGGAACAAAGGCTGAGTTGTTTATTCAGAGTAATTGCAGTGACACCACCAAGGGAGTCAGTTGGGAATTTAAGATGGAATGTCCGCAGTAAACCGCTGATTGAATTCAACTGTGACTTTTCTGCTATATAAAGTCCTTCTGGCTTAAGGGAATTTCCGTTCGCCTTATTTCCATTTACCCTGCAGCTGCTTCAGTTTATCCTGGAGGTTGACTTCAGGTTCAGGCTCTTTCTTTTTGCCTGGATTCGGTCCATTTTCTTCTTTCATGGAAAGTGAAATCCGCTTCCTTGCTATGTCCACTTCCACGACCCGGACCGTTACTTTCTGACCCAGCTTTACCACTTCATTCGGATCTTTCACAAAGCGGTTGGCGAGTTGGCTGGTGTGCACCAATCCATCCTGATGAACACCAATGTCAACAAAAGCTCCAAACGCAGTAATGTTGGTTATAATTCCGGGAAGCGACATTCCAGGGCGCAGATCACTGATTTTTTCGATGCCGTCCTGAAACTGAAATACCTCAAATTTTTCCCGTGGATCCAGTCCCGGGCGGGCAAGTTCGGACACGATATCTTTGAGTGTTGGCAATCCGACGTCTCCGTTGATATACTTCTTAACGTCAATTTTCTGGCGAATTTCCGCATTGGAAATCAGGTCAGCGGGAGTGCACCAAAGATCTTTGGCCATTTGATTAACCAGTTCATACCTTTCAGGATGAACTGCAGATGCATCCAGCGGATTTTTTGCAGACCGTATCCGAAGAAAGCCTGCACATTGTTCAAATGCTTTTTCACCCATACGTGGTACTTTTTTTAGTGCAGCCCTGGAAGGAAAAGGACCATTCTGATTCCTGTAATCAACGATATTCTGAGCCAGAACCGGACCCAGACCCGAAACATAACTAAGCAACTGCTTACTGGCAGTATTCACCTCCACTCCTACTCCGTTCACACTGCGCATCACAACATCATCCAGACATGATTTCAGCAA
Source organism: Catalimonadaceae bacterium (assembly GCA_036759185.1). Classification (GTDB taxonomy): domain Bacteria; phylum Bacteroidota; class Bacteroidia; order Cytophagales; family Flexibacteraceae; genus CAMDMI01. The sequence continues at coordinate 4,756 of DAIOVD010000055.1, forward strand.
CTTCTGATCCACATCATGCTGGTATTGCCCCACTCCGATTGATTTGGGATCAATCTTAACCAACTCGGCCATCGGATCCATCAGTCGGCGACCAATCGAAACAGCACCACGGACCGTAATGTCCTGATCCGGAAACTCTTCTCTGGCCACTTCAGAAGCAGAATAGATCGAGGCCCCGCTTTCATTCACCATTACCACAGCGACAGAGGATGGCAGGCCAATTCGTTTCACAAACTCTTCCGTTTCACGACCCGCTGTTCCGTTTCCGATGGCAATGGCTTCCATATTGAATTTCTCCACCAGATACTGAATGGTTTTTCCTGCCTGCGTTGTCTGACGTTGTGGCTCGTGTGGATAAATAGCCTCGAAATGAATGAGTTTGCCCTGGGCGTCCAGACAAACTACTTTGCAACCCGTCCTGAAACCAGGATCTATGGCCAGTGTACGCTTTTGCCCGAGTGGTGCCGACATAAGTAACTGTCTTACATTTTCGGCAAAAATCCGGATGGCTTCCACATCGGCTCTTTCTTTGCTTTCCAGTCTGAATTCCGTTTCAAGAGAAGGCTTCATCAAACGTTTAAAACAATCTTTGGCCGCCAGACTCACCTGTTTTCCGGCTGCATTTCCCGATTTCACCCAACGTCTCTGAATCCGGTCGTTGGCCTGTTCTTCATCGGGGGAAATATCCAGACTTAGAATCTGTTCAGCTTCGGCCCGGCGTATTGCCAGAATCCGGTGACTGGGTGCCTGAGAAAGAGGTTCGGTCCATTCGAAATAATCACGGTATTTCTGGCCCTCCGCCTCTTTTCCGGGATAGACTTTGGCGATGATCACAGCTGTCTTTTTAAACACGCTCCGGATTTCCTGCCTTGTTTCCGCATCTTCATTGATGGTTTCGGCGATGATATCCCTTGCACCAGCCAGAGCTTCATCAATACTGGCGACTCCTTTTTCAGCTGAAATGAATCTTTCCGCTTCATTGTCAACTGAAAATCCATCTTGTTCCAGCAATCGAAGCGCCAATGGTTCGAGTCCTTTTTCCCGAGCGATGGTGGCTCTTGTTTTGCGTTTGGGTTTGTAAGGAAGATAAAGATCTTCCACTTCCGATAAAAGGACGGCACCTCCAATTTTTGCTCTTAGTTCAGGGGTTAATTTCCCCTGCTCTTCAATGCTTTTCAAAACAAACTCTTTGCGTTTCCTTAGCTCTTCGAGTTGTTCCAACCTATCTCGAATTGCGGCGATCTGTACTTCATCCAGACTGCCTGTCACTTCTTTCCGGTACCTTGCAATAAAGGGAACAGTGGCTCCTTCAGAGAGTAATTTATCAACCGCAGAAATTTGCTGGGGAGTCAGGTTTAGTTCAGAGGCCACTTGCTGGCGAATTGCAGGATTTTCCGTTATCATGGTGCAAAAGAAGAAACCACAACCCACTTTAAGAAACGGGATTCGCGAATAATGCCAGAACATAGGGCCATTCAAATATTCAAAAACCTATCCAACGGCATACTAAGAAACCAGGATTTTACTTTTATTTGGATTTCAGTTCGATATAAAACATGAAAATTTTACCACTGTTAACCGCATCTTTTTTGCTCAGTCTGGCTTCTTTACAGGCCCAGTCGCTAAGCCGGCAAAACTTTAACACAGCTTCCGGCAATTCGAATACCCTCACATACACAATGGGGGATGTGGTGGTTTTGCAATCAACCAATCTTGGTGTGGGTAGCCAGCCTGGAGAAGGCATTACAACTGCTACCGAAGACAATATTCTGGCTAGTCCTCATCAACTTTATCCCAATCCATTTCAGACGGAAATCGTTGTTCAATTGGGAAATTTCCTTCAATCGGCGACCATTGAGATTCACGATTTCACGGGACGTCTGTTGCAAACTGTAATCATAAAAGAAAATGTCCAGACACTTGACCTTCACTCGTTGCCGGACGGGATGTACTTTGCTGAAATCATCATTGGTAAAACATCCACTATTCATAAAATCATCAAAACGACTCTCTAATACATTCCAATCTGCGTTCATACATGAAAAAGCTTTTTACTTCCATCGCACTGGCCGTTTCATTGTCAGCTGTATCATTTGCACAAACCAATGTTCCTCAGTTGATTAATTTCCAGGCAGTGGCAAGGGACAACAATGGTTCACCCATTGTAAGCCAGTCAGTTCTGGTAAGATTAACTCTGCGGGAAGGGTCTGGTTCCGGTACTGCCCTTTATTGTGCTACTCACCAGGCAACGACCAATGCATATGGTTCTTTCTCGATCAGTCTAAACCGGAATGCTCTCGGTACAGGTTGCAATGGTGCGGGAACTACAGCGTTTGAAAATCTGAACTGGCTCAGCGGTTCCAAATGGATGCAGATCGAATACCAGGCGCCTGGTGGTAGTTTTGTTGATCTGGGTGCTGCAGAAATGGCTTCCTCCCCTTTCTCTCTTTCATCCGGAACAGCTGAAAAAGTAAAAGGGATGGAACTGACAGGTGCCTCAAACGGACAGGTACTCCGGTTTGATGCGAATCAATTGAAATGGGTGCCTTCGACCATAACAGCTACTGATAACCAGACTCTTTCCTTAAACGGAACACAGCTTAGCATTAGCAACGGTAATTCGGTCACGCTTCCGGCAGCGGCACAATCTGATTGGACCAATACTGCTGGCAATATTTACAACAACAATGCCGGTAATGTTGGAATCGGAACCGTGCCAACTTCAATTTATAAACTGGATGTCAACGGAAACACCCGTTTTCGGCTCCCCGGGGGCACTGTTTTCACTCAATTGGATGGTGGTTCTTTGTTTCTTCGGGATGTCAGTTCAACTGCCAGTCGCCTGAGTCTGATCACAGATGGAAAGGATGCATTTTCGGCCTATTACAACGGTAACCCGGTTGCCGATTTTGGACGGTCAATCACCAGCAATTCCGGCTATCTTGATCTGCGAAATAATTTCAACCAATACACGACACGAATCCTGACCAGTGCAACCAATGCAGCAGGACGAATCGACTTATATGAAGGTTCAACACAGGCTGTTGTAATTTCGAACACATCGGTAAGTGGTGGTTTCGTTCAAACCAACGGATCAAACGGGCTTACGAATGTTCGCCTTTCCAGCCTGAGCGGGTATCCCAACAATGGTTTTTTAAGTATTGCCAATGATGCAGGAACCGGAAAAGCTGGGATTTATGTGGATGCATCCGGTCAGGGAACTGTTTTTGGGGATGTTAAGAATTTCAGGATGGATCATCCTACCGATCCGGCAAAGGAAATCTGGTATGCGTCAGTAGAAGGACCGGAAGCGGCTGCCTATGCCAGAGGAACTGCCACATTGGTGGATGGTGAAGTGACGGTAACCTTTGACGAACATTTTCAGCTGGTTGGAAACGCTCAGACCATGACAGTTTCCCTCACACCGCTGTCAGCCGATTCAAAAGGTCTGGCTGTGGTGGAGAAAACCGCTACAGGATTCAAGGTGAAAGAATTAATGAAAGGCACTGGAAACTACTCATTTGACTGGGAAGTAAAGGCTGTTCGTAAAGGATATGAAAACTACCGGGTGATCCGGGACAAAAAGGAGACACTCCAAAACGATGTCGCTCCGCTAAAAGAAGAAACCAAATAGAGTTTTGCTGCATTGAAAAAAAACCTCGCCAATTCCGGTGAGGTTTTTTTTTCGTATGTAACTCTTAATCTTATGTTGATTCTGCCTGGAATGTCATTGTTTTGATCTCCAATCTATAACATTTACTGCATGACAAAGAACAGACTGATCCGTATGGACAACATCGGTATTGTTGTCGAATCACTGGATGAAGCGATTTTATTCTTCCAGGAAATCGGACTCACACTGCAAGGAAAAGCCATGATTGAAGGTGATTGGGCTGGTCGTGTTACAGGTCTCCCAACACAGCAGGTAGAAATAGCCATGATGATCACTCCTGACGCACATAGCCGGATCGAGCTTTCACGATTTATCTCTCCACCGGTTCATTCCGATCATATGACAGCACCTGTCAATTCATTGGGCTATCTAAGGGCTATGTTTACAGTGGAAGACATTGATGAACTGGTTGACCGGCTTATGAAGAAGGGTTCACAACTGGTCGGAGAAATAGTTCAGTATGAAAATATGTACCGGTTATGTTATCTGAGAAGTCCGGAAGGGATTCTGGTCGGGCTTGCTCAGGAACTGGGAAAACCATAAAGGTTCATTTGTTGAGGAGTTGATAATTTCAGCTCGGCTCAACTAATCTTCCATGCGTTCAACATTCGCCACATTTTCGTATAAATAGGAACCGCCAATGACGACATGCTTTTCATTGAAACTTTTCTGGATTACGTTGCTCATTGACAACAAAAAATTTGATGAGACTTTTTTGATGAAGTACATTGTAAATAGATGGCAGTCATGCCGATAATGAGCAGATAAACATATGATTTCAAGGACATGTGGTCGCCTGGATTCTGACTTGAGAATCGAATTCGAATTCAGCTTCAGAAATTGGCTTCAACCGCAATTTCAGGCTATTGTCTAAAATAATTGGACATGGATCAGCATTCGGGATTTCTTTCATCCGGTATTTTTTCTGATGCGATTAATCGTGTGAAATCCTCTTTCAGATAAAGTTTCCAGTCATGCTATCGGTTATTTGGAAATCACACACAAATTTCACTGTATCTTGCGGGCAAAACATCAACAACATCATACATGTCTTCTTCTATTTTGCCCGAGAACCGCTTACGCATCAGTGCGAAAGAGATTCTGGCTCTATTAAAGCCGTACAAGAAAAAGCTTGCTAAACACGAAGTGTTTATGGTAGCGATCCGGGGCTTCTATAAAAACTCCGGAATCGAAGCAGATTCTGAAACACCACAAATTTACCAGGATGCCCTTTTTGTGTATTCACCTTCGGCTCTGGTTGCTTTTCATGTCAACACCGATCCAAGAGTAAAACGGAGAAAAACACCAACCGATCTTCAGGTTCCTGTTTTGCAGGCCGGCCTATGGATGGGTTATCGGTTTGATAATTACAAAGGGAAAAAAGAAAAGTATCCGGCACTGATTCAGAAAGAAGGAACGGTAACAGTTATTCGCGATGGTTCTACCGAATCAGAAGTACTGGAATCTGGAATGGATATTCTGAAAGGTGCAGTGGGTACAACATCTCCAAACGGTTGCCAGGCTATTCAACCTGCACAGTGGGACAGTTTCTACAGTTTGGTTCGTGACCAGGCAATTTACCACAACGGACCGGAATGGCGCAAACTGGGCGTTCCATATCTGTTGCTGGATGCTATGCCTTCCTAATTTCAACGAATTTAAAAGGGGTTTCTTTCAGGCAGTTTTGTCAATAAGAAACCCCTTTTATTTTATGGCCAGTTTTGCCAGCTGAGTCGCAAAAGACATGGCCGATTCAGGCATTCTTCTCATCCACAATTCCGGTTCCACCAGCTCCAGCTCCGAAACGCAAACGGTATCGTTCAGATCCCAGACCAGATCCACACGGGCGTACATAGGTATTGGCTCAACACATTGTGTTGCCTTTTCTGCTAGAAGAATCATTTCTTCAGTAGGTTCAAAAGGGTGTAACGTCCCTCCAAAATCGTCCTGGACCCGGAAGTCGCCCAACTTTGCCTTCTTCAGGACGGCATGGCTGAACATCCCACCAAACAGGACCATTGACACCTCCCCTTTTTCCGTTATGGAATCCAGATAAGGTTGAATCAGCATCGATTCTTCTCTGATCAATTCTGAATAAATAGTCTCCAGATGTTCCGTTTGGTGAGGACGGAACCGATATGTATGTCGGGCCGCACCCGAAACGGCCGGTTTTACAATGCACTCTTTCCAACCAGTCTCAACCGCTATTGTGGTGAGACTCCTCTGATCACCGGGTTCAATAAATATTGTCGGAGGGATAGCAATTCCTTTTAGATGCAGATCTGTCAGGTAATGCTTGTCCAGATTCCATTGGATGGTGGTGACGGGGTTTACAAAGGTTGTATTATGCTGCGTTGTTTCCAACCATTTCTGAAATTCAGGAAAGCGTTCAAAATAATCCCAGGTGGTGCGAAAAACTGCAAAACGGGTGGTTTTCCAATCCATTTCCTGATTGTCCCAGTTTGTCCGTTGAACCGAAAAGCCGAGGGAATTCAGTGCTTCGGTCAGCAGGCGGTCTTCTTCAAAAATATTGGAAATGTATTCGCTTTCTGGTTTGGGATCCAGGTAGCGAGAATCGGTGAGAAGAGTAAAATCGAAGGTTTGCATGATGATTGGATGGAAAGTAAACCAACAGAAAAACGGACGGAATCCAAAGTCAGATGAGGGTGTGATGTTGCCAAAACTAGAACAGAAAGCACTAAACAATCAACAATGCGACATATCCTGTTACTGAAAAATCCAGGTCATCGATTGATGGAATATTCTGAATTCAGCATTGTGATCAGGGTGTCGGCCCTTTTCTTTTGTTCCTCCAGGAGCATGGCGTAAGCCTCATCTGCAATCTGAAGATTGGCAGCAAATCCAAACAGAGATTGTTTCTGATCTGCATTCATTTTGATTGCCGGAATGGGCTGGTTTGAAATATTCATTTGAGGGAATAACACAAAGATGAATCCCGGTTTTCCACCTCCAAAAATAGAATAGTCCGTCACTTCCATCAACCTGGGAATGGTATGTTGATACCAGATTTTATAGTCGTTTTCTTCTGCAAGAATTTCGGTTTGGTATGCGTTGTAGTACACTCCAAGTCTTTGCAATATTTCCTGGTTGCTAACCTGGCGAATTGTTCCTGAATACTTTAGCTGTTCAAATCCGGATTGGTTGATGTTGAAAAACCGGGAGTTTAACATGCCCATAATGGTGTATTTGAAAAACAACCTTCTGTTCTCCGACAGGCTGAAGTCTGAATCCTTCAGATGAATGAACGAATCAACAAAAAGTCCACGTTCGTTGTACATCCGGATTGTTTTGGACAGCTCGAGTGTATCCGATTTCAGGCTTTTCGCCAGCAATTCCATGCTTTGTTTCTCGGCTTCATTATCGGCCAGTTTTTCACGGTAGTTCTCCGCCAGAAAACCACAAAACACGGCCAGGAAAAGCATGAAGAATTCACGAATTCCGGCATTCCACAAAGGTTTTGGACCAGGATTTACCTGAGTGATTTCTTTTGAATGATCCAGCGGTTCAGACATATCGAGATAATTTGTTTACAGGTTTGGGTAATGCTCGCGAATGACTTTCTGTAATTTTATTCCGAATTCAGCAATATGATTCCGGTTGGCCTGAAGCCCGACCATATACAGTTCCCAGTTCAGAACGTAACTGTATAAAATATTCCGGATGCGGGGACTGCCATCAGGTAATGGAATGATGCCCAATGAGTCAGCACTTTGAAGCCGGACAAGATCGAAATGCTCCGTCAGTTTATCCATTTCAATGAGAGCCTGATTTGTAATGGCTTCATTGATACGCAACCGTCCAACATTGCTGTGGTACGCCAATAGCCCATCGATGATGTCTTTTTCCTTTACATTCCGAAGGGCGCCGATGTGTTTCATCTGTTCAAAGGTACCGTCATTTGGAACGAAATCCGGAAAGCCTGATGCAAAAGATAAAAGCCGGTATACTGGCCTGGAATCGGCAACCGGCGACAATCGGGTTATTTCTGTTTGCAGCTCATCCAGTTTCGAAAGAATGCTGGCATGGTGTTCAGAAATCTGTGCCAATTGAAGACTATCCCGGCTCAGATCTTCTGAAAGTGCTTTAATATACTCCAGAGTGGCCTTCTCTTCGTTTTTCTGTTCTCTGAAATCTTCTGCAAGAAAACCACAGAAAACAGCCAGAAACAACATGAGGGAATCGCGAAGGTAGTTCCCCCGGCTCTTCCTATCCGGTTCTGCATTTACAGATCTCTGCTGCTGGTTATTTTGCATTTTCTCGTTTGGTAAAACGGTATTCCTGATTGATTTCGCTGATAAGATCCATCGCCGTTTTCTTGTTCAGATCTAGCCAGAAGCAATAATAGCGAAGGCGTATCTCAAAATTGGTCACCATTGAAAGATAGGTTTCCAATTCCTGAGTATCCGATGTGAGCAACCGGATGGACGACGAGTCACCGAACATTTGCCTGTTGAAGTCAGGATCATATCTTTTTTCGTCAATGTGTTCATAAGCCTGGAGGTAACGATCCAGATACCGCATGCTGAAAAGTTTTTGCCTTTGTGCTTCCATCGACTCCGTAAGTGTGGAAGGCGGCTCATAGCTTTCAGCAGCAAAGATTTTACGTTGGTAGTAATCGCCGAGGTGATTGACCAATTCCTTGTTTTCAATCAAGCGAATGGAACCGGAATTTTTCAGTTCTGACATGGCGGTGTTATTGAACCGGGCCCTGCTGAAACGTCCCGGGTATTTGAACGCCAGATAGTAAAGCTGGTTGGTGTTGACTTTTCCTTCAATGGCGGCCTTCAGTTCCTTCCGGAGCGAATCGAGTCCACGGAAAATGATCTGGTTGTTGTCCAGGTTACGTTGACAACGGATGGTATCGTATTCCAGATTGCCTACCAGTTCCTGCATATATCCCTTCACCATGTCCTTTTCAGCCAGATCTTCCCGGTAGTTTTCGACAAAAAAGCCAAGGGTAATGGCGAGGAAAATCAGGATGAATTCTTTCACATAGTTGCCCCAGCGTGGTGGTTTGGCGGGGTTTTGAAGCGGTGTTGATTCCTGCATCTGTTTTTACTGATTAGTCGAAGTACTCGTTGCCTTTCATATCCACATAACCTGTTTTTCCGTTCATCATAGTAAACCGGGCCAGGCCGAGATCAAAATCTTCAATGGTGTTATAGTGAATGGGCGTGATTTTATAAAAGCCAACCAGGCCATTTTTCTCTACCCGGAAACGGAATCCTTGCCGGAAAAAAACCTCGTCGAACCACTCAAGACTACCCTGAAACCAAATTCCCTTTCGGTCTTCTTTTTCAACGATCCGAATGGATTCAAAAGAAGGGATTTTAAACAATCCACTTATACGATCATCGTAATTGTAGATGTTGATCTTCTTCTGATGGTTGTAAAAATAGACATCCTGAAAATCTTCCTTTCGCAACGAATCAAGCCTGATCACTTTTTCAATGATCGGGCGATGGGATTGGCTTCTGAAATATTCTACAAAATAATACCACCCTGCTGAATCCTCGACTCCACAGGTTCGGTCCCAATTCCCCGAACTTACACACGTGAAAAAATGGGGTTCTTGGCGTTTTTCCCCATACAAATCAATCAGGATTTTCTCGTTTTTGTTCGTCAGGATCAGATAACAATCGCCCATTTTCATTGCCAATCTGGCCTTTCTCCATTTCACTTTTTGCCCTTGCATAATGGTAAAGGTCTTCTGCCCTGTGTCCGCTATCACTTCAATGCGTTTAGCCTTCATTTCTTCATCTGTCATTTCCTGTGCTTTCACGTTTGAACTCAACAAAAAAAGCGAAAACAGTAGAATCAGAATTCGTTTCAAAGAATCCTGTGCGGATTGAAATGGGGATTGATTTTCCAAGGTCTGATAAAAATTGATTCTGTTTGATGAATTCTAATTTGATATTTTCAGCTCATTTTGCACCAAAGGCAAAATAGCATCGATGTCTTTAATTAAATATCGGGCATACTTCAA
>DAIOVD010000055.1:14535-23589 GCA_036759185.1 Catalimonadaceae bacterium
TTTGCGGATTTTGTTAAAGACTGGCAATGCGGGGCTTGTTCAAAGTGAAAGATCAAAGTTCAAAGAAACCGGAAAGTAAATTAGTACAATGTTTGAAGTTCAATGTTCAAAGAAATGGTGATGGATACAAGTTGCAACGCATACCATCGGCACCGCAGGTCAGTTGGGGTGGGTTGCTTGCGGCCCGGATGGAAGTGGTAGCCCGCAGCAAGGGAGGTACGACCGCAGCGAGGACTACAAGCGGACAGCCGGAATTGCCCGCCCGAATCCGATTCCAGGAGATGAATGCTGGTTTTCAATTGGATTTCAAGAAGCCGTAATTTAGCATTCCTTCAGGCAAAGCCAGTTCCTGATAGCCTTGGATTTTGCCTGCGTTTTGATGTGCCATAATTGAATGAAGACCACTTTCTCCAACAGGTGCCGGGATCAATTCATCCTTTGTCAGGGAATTGCAGGAAAAATTCTGTCCGGTATAGTGGGCCATTCGACGGAGGGAATCTTTTCATTCACCTCGTAAGACAGGTAAAACTTTGTTCTGCTGATTGAAAAAAATGATATTGCCAGCCAAACCTTAGAAAAACCTATTAAGCAGATACTACAATGAAAGAAGTTACCGTTCAGGAATTGAAACAAATGTTTGATTCCGGAGAGGATTTTCAATTGATCGATGTTCGCGAACCTTACGAATTTGAAATCTCCAATTTGGGAGGAGAGCTGATTCCGGTTGGCACCATCCTTGACAATGCCGACAAAATTTCAAAAGACAAAACCGTCGTCATTCACTGTCGCAGCGGACAACGTTCGAAGACCGCCATTTTAAATCTGGAAGAAAAATATTCTTTCCGCAATCTTTTCAATCTCAGAGGAGGCATTCTGGCTTATGCCGATGAGGTTGACCACAGCATTATCAAGTATTAATTCTTTGATCCGGCTGTGACTTCAACCAATCTCACTTCTGATGACTGGCTGGCAGAATCCAGGATTTCTGCATTCCAGTGTTGGTGGTAATTTGAAGGACCCGTCCGCAGGAAGTAGCCGGAATAGAAAGCGAGGCTGACCCTTCACTTTTTTGGATCAGTAGCCGGCCCTGATAATCATAGATTTTTATCTCAAAACCTGGCATTTCGGTTTCCAGTTTCCAGCCATTGGGCTGTAGAAACAGCATGGCTTGTTGCTGAGAAAGTGGTGAATCCACCTCTGTGACCGGACTGGTGAGAAAAGGAAGTAGAAAAGAAGTGATCCGGGCAATGGTCGTATCGGTTGCTCCAGGGTTTCCGGCAGAGTAATCATGACCAGCCCCTATAAACGGCCGGAGCGCTGACCGAATGCCAATGTGTTGGGTCCGTTCGAAAATCGGGTGGCTACCAAAAAGCGAAAATGCCCCGCTGAAACTACCGCTTTCGTATGGAACCACCACATCAGCGGTGCCATGAAATGACGTCACCGGCACATCTCCCGGTTGAATCCAGTTGGTATCGCCTATCCCACCGGCTATGTTAATCACAGCTTTGAAACGCCAGTCGATTCCGGGAAACTGTCCGGAATTGTGCAGGCTATCCAAAGTCGGAATAGTCTGGCCCGGAAGAATTTCAGAAAGCTGATCCATATAAGCTGCATGCAATGAGGTAATGGCACCAGCAGAAACGCCACCTGCAAAAGCATAGTCCGGGTGAAGTTTGTAGGGATTTGAAAGGGTGACTGATTTCCGTAGAAAGCGGATGGCATTTTTCAGATCCTGAGTGGCACGGATCACCGTCTGCACAGCACCGGCGGCGGTAAGCGAAGTGTAGCCCAAACGATACTGGATGGAAACTGCGACATATCCTTTTCTGGCAAAGGCACGGCAGGTTTCTTCCAGATCGGATTTATTTCCCTGCAAAAAACTTCCTCCGTGGACCAGAACCATAAACGGCCGGGCTGCCATGGGATCATTGTATGGCTGGTAAATGTCCATGAGCAGAGTCTGCATTTGCCCTCCGAAGTTGAGAGAGGTGGAATAAGGAAGGTTTTCTGTGATGGTGATGGTGTCGAACACAAAATTCCTGAATCGGCCTCCTGTGGTATCAAACGGGGTCTGGGCCTGTGAGGTGCCAGCCAATAGAAATACCAAGAGGACAAAGAAGAGCTTTCGCATAAAAGAAGCGGATAGTGAGCCCAAAGATAGAGCGCACAACTGAATGCGGCAGAAGTGTTTTTGTAATGGCTTTCTGGTCGAAGTTCGGTTGATGATTCATGAAACCAGGTTTCATGCCAGATTCCCGGCAATTAAAATCCATAAACGTTTGATTGCCAAATATGAAAATCAAGACACAAATTCCTTACAATATCATGAAGAAATCAGACTTCTTCCATGGGACTTTCCTCGCCATTTATCGTTCAACTGCATTATTATCAACCCATTACCATTGAACCATTCTTTCTGAACTTCACCTTTAACCACCATGCAAATGGCAATGGCGGTTCCCGGCCTTCACCCTGTTCCGGCAAGGTTTCCCTTTTTTTGTTGTAGCACCGCAGATATGTGGTTCGGAAATTGATGAAGATTCATCAGTCAATGGCTCTTTGGATGGAGAGATATTGGATACATCTGGTGTATGAACCTGGGAATGTCCCTTTGTCCAGGACCAGCATTCAAGACAGACGGTACTTTCCAGATGCCATTCTTTGTCATCGGGCAAAGCCGGAAAAAAGTTGATTCCTGTCAAACGCTCTACACTATCGATCGTTACCACAAAATCGGTTAATGGCCGGCGGGATCCTTCGTTCGGAATCACAAAAGCAATGGCTTTTTCCTGTCCTTGTTCCGGATCCAGAATGACCTTATAATAAAAATCCGGAACCGAAACCTCATGAGGACCAATGGTTTTGAGTCCTGAAAGAAGCACAGGACCTGCAACAACATACAGATTTCCGTAAGACCGGGCCCAAAACCGGACAAGGTCCTCCCCTTTTTTCCAGATGCCCCTGTTAAACGATGGTTCCTGAGGAGACATATTGGAATAGAAAAACGACTCTGCCATGGTCTCAGCAGACCAGCCCATATCGGAGGCAGGTGCAATATGACCACGATCGTAACCCGAACCTTTGTAATCTGCATCTGTCGCTGACCCGGTGGAAATGAGCGGATCTTCCAGAAATTGATTGGTGCGTTCAAACCACTTCCCTGTTTCAGCCGCAGTCAATTCATACGCTACCCAGCGTGCCTGCTCATGTTTTTCATCATACACCAATGAGTAACCGGTGTGCCGGATCAGGATCTCATTGAATTGAATTTCGGGGAGTTCCGGAGATTGGATGGATTGTGGGTGAAATGCGGGTTGCCCAAACAACAGGAATCCAGCAAGAAATTGCATCAGGATTCCAGCGAAGGTGTGTTTCAGGAATCTCATGTGATCTTCGTCTCCTTCAGATGTAGCGCAACCATCCGGGCAATGGAAATTCCATCCAATGCCGCCGACATGATCCCACCTGCATAACCAGCGCCTTCTCCACAAGGAAAAAGTCCGGTAATTTCCGGGTGCATCCCGGTTTCACGATCTCTTGGAATCTTGACTGGTGAAGACGTGCGGCTTTCCATACCTACCAATACTGCTTCATTTGTCAGAAATCCCCGCATTTTCTTTCCAAAATCGATGAAACCCAAACGAAGTGCTTCGGACAAATGAGCAGGCAAAATATCCGCAAGAGGGGCTGCCACAAGACCTGGCTGATACGAACAATCGGGGAATGAATCCGATACCCTTCCTTTTACAAAATCGTCCAGTCGTTGGGCAGGTGCTGCCAGTTTACCCGGAAGAAAAGAAGCAGCTTTCTGTTCTATAGCGGCCTGAAAATGCATTGCCGACAAAGGTCCTGCTTTTGCATAAGGTTGGAATTCCTTTTCATCCACTGCCACCACTATTCCGGAGTTTGCAAAGCGTGAGTTTCTTCTGGAAGGTGACATTCCATTCACCACCAACTCCCCTTCCTGTGTCATCGAAGGAACAATAAAACCGCCCGGACACATACAAAATGAAAACACGCCCTTCACCCCAAGTCGGGTTGGTGCCTGGTGAACCAAAGAATAGGAAGCAGCAGGCAGCCATTCTCCCCTGCCCCGACCTTTATATTGTATGTCATCGATCAGTTCCTGAGGATGTTCCACCCGAAAACCAAGAGCAAATGGTTTGGCTTCTATGGCCACGTTCTGTCGGTGAAGCATCTCAAAAATATCCCGGGCACTATGTCCAGTGGCGAGAATCAGGGCATTGGCTTCGACTGTATCGCCTGTTGCTGTTTTTACTCCTTTGATTTTATTATTCTGAATAACAAGTGATTCGATCCGGGTTTCAAAGAGAATCTGTCCGCCGTGCTGAAGGATCGTTTCACGGAGGGATGCCACCAGGGCAGGAAGTTTGTTGGTTCCAATGTGGGGATGGGTTTCGATCAGAATTTCTTCACTTGCACCATGTGCGACAAAAATCTCCAGCACCTGACGAATGTCGCCCCGTTTGTTGGATCGGGTGTACAGTTTGCCATCAGAATAGGTCCCGGCACCACCTTCACCAAAGCAATAGTTGGAATCGGCATTTACCTTGTCGGCTTTGTTGAGATCAGCAAGGTCCCGTCTTCGGGCACGTACGTCTTTACCTCTTTCGATTACAATGGGTTTGAGTCCAAGCTGAATCAGTTCCAGGGCTGCAAACAAACCGGCCGGACCGGCACCTGCGACAAGGACGGGCACAGAATTGCTGACCTCAGGCAGTTGATCTGCCGAAAACTGAATCCGGTTGGCCAGGCCCGCATCCGGACCGATCGCTACTTTCAGATGGAATTTAAGCTGCCGGCTCCGGGCATCGAGACTTTTTTTCAGAATGCAAATCCGGTTCGAAGGCTCATCGGGCAGGCCTGCTTTCTGAAGGACGGCCTCTCTGAATAAGATGTCAGACGCCATATTTTCGGCATCGATGGCAATTTCAAACAGTTGAAATTCGGATATCATAGATTGAACAGAAGGTATTTATCCTTCAAAGTTTTAATTGGAACGACAAAGAAGGAAAAGAAAAGGAAATCGCGAAAACAACCTTGGCAAACAGGATGGATTAAAACCGGAAATTTCGGACCTTTGCGGTCAATTCCATGTACCATGGCAAGTTCAGACGACATCAAAAACTGGATCAACGAAATACGGACCGGCAAGTCATTTTCATCAGAATCGATTCTGATTCAGAAAACTGCCCCCAACCAAACCCGGATCACATTGCTGGATATTGCCTGTTGCACCACAAATTTCATTATTCCGAAACAGTTGGGTGAAATAGAAAAAGAAGACATTCTTGGGCACCACATTTCGATCAATCACCGGCATTAATCCTCATGAAACTTCACAACGCGGTCAACAAAAAAGAACTGAAGCAAAAACTGGAAAAGAATCCGGTGCCAAGGAAAACTGTTTCCTTTTACAAATACCATCCTTTGCCCAATCCGCAGATTTTCAGGGATCACCTTTACCTTCTGTTGGAACCGGTTGGTGTGCTGGGCCGTATTTATGTGGCTTCAGAAGGAATCAATGCCCAGATTTCCGTACCACTTGAAAACTGGGATCTGTTCATTTCCAAAACCAACGAGATCACCTTTTTGGAAGGAAACCGTCTCAATCTGGCGGTGGAAGACAATCCGGTTTCATTTGTGGTGCTGAAGGTAAAACTTAGAAATAAAATTGTTGCTGACGGTCTGGACGACAATACCTTCAATCCTTCTGCCACCGGCATTCACCTGAAGGCCAAAGAATTCAACGAACTGGCGGCCCGTCCTGATACCGTGCTGGTGGACATGCGGAATCATTATGAGAGTGAAGTAGGCCATTTCGAAGGTGCCATCCTTCCGGATGTGGATACTTTCCGGGATTCGTTGCCCATTGTGGAAGAGATTCTCAAACCGCACGAAGACAAGCACATTATTATGTACTGCACCGGTGGAATCCGTTGTGAAAAAGCCTCTGCCTGGTTCAAACACAGGGGATTTAAGAATGTTTACCAACTGGAGGGAGGCATAATTAAATACGCCAATGATGTAAAAGAACAGGGGCTGGAAAACCGGTTTCATGGAAAAAACTTTGTGTTTGACGAGCGACTCGGGGAAAGGATCAGTGAAGAAATCATCAGCCACTGCCACCAGTGCGGCGGACTTGCTGATACTCACACCAACTGTAAAAACGAAGCATGCCACCTGCTGTTTATTCAATGCAGCCACTGTGCGGAGAAATTCAATGGATGCTGTTGTGAAGAATGCCAGCGGATTTATCACCTTCCGGAAGAAGAACAGAAACAACTCCGGGCAGGGGCAAGACCACCCCGGAATGTATTTCGCAAAGGCCGGATTGAAGAGAAGATCAGACCCGTGACAAAATAATTCATGTCTTTATAATAAATGAAAGGCATCAAAATAATAATCCCCAGTATTGCCGGTTGTTTGAACAGAAAAAGCCATCAATCAGGAAACAAGCCAACAAAAACCAGAACCAACAGGAAATGATCCTATCAGGAAAAGAAATTCAAAACAGACTGGGTAAAGACATTCACATTGAGCCGTTCGACCCGAAACTCATCAATCCAAACAGTTACAACCTCCGGTTGCATCACGAACTGGCGGTCTATGAAAAAAACGAACTTGACATGAAGGTTCCCAACCATGTCACACCTCTCATAATTCCGGAAGAAGGATTGTTGCTGGAGACAAATAAACTTTATCTGGGACGCACAGTGGAATACACCCGAACAGACAATCTGGTGCCAATGCTGGAAGGCCGTTCATCCATCGGTAGACTTGGTTTATTCATTCATGTGACAGCAGGATTTGGCGATGTTGGATTCTCAGGTTTCTGGACGCTCGAAATTTTCTGTGTTCAGCCCATCCGGATTTATGCCGGTGTGGAAATCTGTCAGATTTATTACCACGCCATCGAGGGAGAGTATGACAAATATGTAAGTGGCAAATACCAGAACAATTCAGGCATACAGCCAAACTTACTTTACCGGGATTTCGAAAAGTAAAAACCTTCTGAAAAACAGGAGTTTCCGGAGACGATATTTGGACAGGTACAGAGTTCACAAAATAATATTCTGGATTTTTTGAGAGGAGAGAGCTAAACATCTACATTCGCACTTCGTTTTTCAAAATGCTTCCAACTGAGATTTGTCATTATTATTTTCATCCTGTTTTGATTTTTTTTTTGGATTTAAGTTTTATTTTATTGTAATTTACCATCATTATTCCGCAAATGACTTTTCACTTACGGTTAAACACGACTAAATTTATGAAACATTTTTTTTGTACTCTCCTCTTTCTCAGCCTTTTCGCAACCACACATGCGAATAACATTTCCATCACAAACGTCACACTGACCGGGCAAAACGTGGCTGCCGGGACAAACAATGCTGCAAATTATAATCTGATTCAGTTTACCGTGAGTTGGGAAAATTCACATCGGGTGAGTTTTGGACCTAATAACTGGGATGCTGCCTGGCTTTTCGTTAAATACCGTGTTAGCGGTGGTGCCTGGTCACATGCCAGATTAAACAGCACAGGACACATTGCCCCAACCGGAACAACTATTTCAACAGGTCTGGCAAGTCCGGCGGTTGCATTTAATGCTACCACAAATCCAGGACTTGGAGTATTCCTTTACAGGAGTGCTGCAGGTACAGGTACTCTCACTGCCACAAATGTGCAACTGAGATGGAACTACGGAGCCAATGGAGTAGCAGATAATTCCATTGTTGAAGTTCAGGTATATGGTATAGAAATGATTTATGTGCCATTGGGTGCTTTCAACGCTGGAGGCAGCGGCGGAACCAACGCATTTACTTCTACAACTATTAGTACAGGAACACCAACAGTTGCTCCAACTGGCACAGGAACCTTAGGTGGAGCAGCTGGCGGCTATCCAACAGGACAAACAGCACCGACTTCCACATCATGGCCAAATGGTTACAATGCATTTTATTCAATGAAATACGAAATCAGCCAGCAGCAGTATGTTGATTTCCTGAATAATTTAACCACAACTCAGGCATCAGCCCGATATTTCGCTACAACCGGCAGCCGTATGGGAATTTCTGTAGCAGCAGGGGTTTATTCTACCTCAGCACCTTCTGTTGCAGCTGCTTACATTAGCTGGGCCGACCTAGCTTCTTATCTTGACTGGAGCGGTCTTCGCCCTATGACAGAATTGGAATATGAAAAGGCATGTCGTGGGACTTTGGCCGCCGTCGCAAATGAATGTGCCTGGGGAACTACAACAGCTACTGCAGCCACCGGGGTAACCAACGCTGGACTCGCAAACGAAGTGGCAAGCAACGCAGGTGCCAATGTATGTTACAACAGTTCTTATACTGCCGGTCCTGTACGTGTTGGAATGTTTGCAGGAGCAGCAACAACCAGAGCACAGGCAGGTGCCACTTTTTACGGAATCATGGAGATGACAGGCAACATTTGGGAAAGAGCTATCTCAATGTCAAATGCAGAAGGCAGAAGTTTTGCCGGCACTCATGGAGATGGTACTCTTGCCACAACCGGTGAAGCCAATGTGACCAGCTGGCCAGCAAATACAACGGCAGTTGGAACGAGACTTAAAGGTGGTTCATTCAATTCTACTCTAACCTACCTGAATGTTTCTGACAGGCTTGACCTTGCAGATTTGTCCTCCCGTGCGGTAAACTATGGAGGCAGAGGTATTCGTACAGCCCCTTAATTTAATAAATACATAGTAACATGAAAATTACATGGATTGTCTTCATGGTTTTCGCTCTATGTGCTTCCTTTTCGACCTTGGGTCAGGTACTCACATATAAAGGAGGGTTTGGTAATGGATCAGAAGCCCGGAAAAGTGCACAGATTACACTTTCCGGAAGTGGAGACCTCGTTGCATTTAAAGGGGGTGTTGGCCGCGGCAGTTCCGCAGCCAAATCCATTGTCATTCAAATGGGAGGATCCCAAAGTTTGAATTTCACAGGCGGTGCTGGCGATGGTACTGCCTCCATTAAGACAGATTTTCTTTCTCTGAGCGGAATCAAT
>DAIOVD010000056.1:0-19350 GCA_036759185.1 Catalimonadaceae bacterium
CGACCACCCTTGCCCGATCCAGTTTCCGGCTGAGTTCAGCCAGTTCGTTTTCCTGGATTGAGGCAGCGATTTCAGCCTCCCGCATTTCGACTTTCATGGTTTCCTGTTTGCTGCGGATTTCATTTTCCAGCTGCAGCTTTTCCAGACGGGCGACTTTGAGGCGGAGTTCCGCTTTTTCCACATCTTCTCTTGTGCCACCTCCCGCTTTGAGAAGTCGTTTTGCATTTTCCACATCGGCTTCCAGACTGCTGATTGAAAGCTGCTTGATTTTGTCGTTGGATTGAATGTCGAAAAAGCTCTTGGACAGTTGGAGTCGCAGTTTCCGGATTTCATTGCGTTTCGATTCCAGCTGAAATTTCAATTTGGTGTACATGGTTTCCGTAGCTGATTTGTCGAGCTGGAGGATGGCTTGCCCTGGCTTTACCTGGCTTCCGGCATCCAGCATTGCCGATTGAACAGAGGCCTGGATAGGACTGCTGATCACTTCTTCAAATTCCGGCAACACTTCTCCGGAAGCCTGAAGTGTGTTTTCGACGTTTCCTTTTTCAACCCGGGCAATTGTAATGGCTGATCTGCTCAGGGAAGGTGAGATGAATTGACGCAGCAAAAACCAGGCAACGGCCAATCCGATAACGGCCAGAGCCACTAAGTAAAGGGGCTTCCGTTTTTGTCTGTCCTGAATTCTCTGATCGATTGGTTTGTCCATAGCTGGTTATGTGTGTTCATTTTGATTCAAGCATTGTGCCAGTGTTAAGTTTTTGAAAATGAAGGACGTATCGATTTTTTATTTTCAAAAAGCGTCCGGTTTCGGACAAGGTGTCCGCGATCGGAATCCTGCCGCTGGTTCTTTTTCAAAAACTGCCTTCATTCCGGTTCAAGCCTTTAGTTTTGCAGTATCCGTTTCGAATATTGGTGTTGAAGTCAGTATTGATATTTTTTGTCCGGATGTACCAGCAGATCATTTCACCACATCTGCCGGGTGCATGCCGATACCATCCGACCTGCAGTCAGTACATGATTGAGGCCATTGGAAAACACGGTCCGTTCAAAGGAACCTGGCTTGGTATCAAACGAATTGGCCGGTGCCATCCCTGGGGCGGACATGGGTTTGATCCGGTTCCTTAATTATTGGAAAGCGGAACATTCTTAATTTTACTTACGGGGATCCTATCCTTCTGATCAGTTTTCTGCACAATCCGGAGTTTTCAGAGGCCGAAATCCGGGAGAGATTTTCCTTTCGGCGGAGAATTCAGTAGAATTGACGTTTAATCCGGAACCTCTTGAAAACCTGCCTTCTGATTGATGATGAACCTGCCAGCCGGGTTGTTCTTCGCGAACTGTTGAATCGTTTTTGTACAGGAATTCAGGTAATCGGTGAATGTGGTGATGTAGATTCAGCTGAGCTGCTCATCCACAAACTTCAGCCAGACCTCATTTTTCTGGATATTCAGATGCCGGGTAAAGATGGATTTGAATTGCTGCGTCGATTTGAAGCACCATCGTTTGCTGTTATTTTTATCACCAGTTACGATCACTATGCCATTAAAGCCATCCGCTTTAATGCCCTGGATTATTTGCTCAAGCCGGTCGACATCGACGAACTCACCAAGGCCGTTGACCGGTTTGATATGACCACCCGAATTTCAGCGGAAGTGGCGGCCAACACATTCCAATTCAATCAGCTTGAACCGAAGCTGGTGTTTCACGTTCGGGACAAAGTGATTCTGGTTCCTTTGCCCGAAATTGCTTTTTTTGAGGCAAACAGCAACTACACTCAAGCCTGGTTGCAGGATGGACAGCATTTCATCCAGGCCAAACCTCTGTCGGATATCGAAACGATGATTGCCGATCATGAAGAGTTTTTGCGGATTCACAAAAGTGTTATTGTGAACACACTGTTTATCCGGAGTTATTCAAAAGGTGATTCCTGTATCATCACCATGGTGTCCGGTCATGAGTTTGAAATCAGCCGGCGACGTAAAACTGAGTTGCTTCAGAAACTTTCCAATCTCCAGCTCCGGAATGAGGGTATGTAGGAAACGGTTTTTGGATTTTCTCCTTCTGGCTTCCCTTTTTTTTATCGGGCAAGGAGTTGAAGCTCAAATCCTTCCGTTCCGACCGCACTGGTTATCAGGAAGCCTGCCTTCTTCGGAAATCTATGGGATTCATCAGGACAGAAAAGGTTATTTATGGATTCGCACCGATGTCGGGTTGTTCCGGGCCAATGGCCGGGAGGTTCATCTGGTTGAAGATAAGCTTGGTAAATCAACCTTTGGCGTCTATGCCCTGGCGGAAGATGAGCAGGGTAAAATCTGGTTTTCAACATCGGATGGTCGGATTGGGTTTGCCGAAGGAGATTCAATCCGGTACCTGAATCCCAAAGCCCAGAACCAGCCTTTCTTTCCTATTGAGCGGGAATATTTTTACCTGTTGATTTACGAGAAACCCAATAAATTGTATGCAGCAAGTTCTGATGGTCTTGCAGTATTCAATACTCAAACCCTTCCCATTACGGTAACCAATGCCGCAACTGAAAACAGAATTACAGACGACCTGGGTGTCCGGTTTCTGCCGAATGGTGTGATTGTTCAGAATTTTCATCGCCCGGAACCAACGCAGAGGGTGCAGAAGTTGGATCTTGATCTGCACAGTTACCACAAGGACAGCACAAAAACCGTTATTAAATTGCCAGTTGCTACTTCAATCAAAGACTGGAGAAAATTGTCCGTCAAACACCAGGATGGATTTGTTGTATCGGAAGGTCCTCACCTGTTTTTTGTCCGCGGGCAGAAAGTAGAGGAGTCCATCACCCTCGATCAAAATATTCTGGAACTTTTCAGCGATTCGGCAGGCGGGCTTTGGATTGGGGTACATAAAACCGGAGTCCTGTATTTTCCGGATGGCCGGATTTCCTCGGAACCTGTACCTGGCCTGAAAGGATTGTCGGTTACCGGGATTTGCCCTGACCGTGAAAATGGGGTGTGGGCCACCACGCTGGAAAAGGGAGTTTTCCGTTGCCCGAATCCTGCAGTGCGTTGGTTTTCCGAACCCGAGCTGAATGACCGGATTACGTTGCTGGATAATGTAGGAGGCCGGATTTTCGCTGCCGGAAAGTCAAACCGGTTTGCTGTTTTTGGAAAAGATAAGCATCGCATGATTGCCTTGCCGACCGGAAGCCCATTGCTGGAATTCACCAGCGTTTTAGAGGATCGGAACCGATTTCTGGTCTGTGGAAAAGGATTTTTACGGGACTATTCCAATGATTTACGCAGTAATACCACCCTGAAATTCAAAAATCAAAACACGATACTTTCCTTATCTCAATTGATGAAAGCGGCAAATGGGAAAGTGTTGGGCTTTTTCCACAAATCCATTTTCGAGATTCAGGGAATGGATATTTTGCCGTTTGGGTTCAAATGTCAGTCGTCGATGAAATGGGGCCTGGTTTGGCCAGACCAAATTGTCCGGCTTTGCACCGACAAGGGTTTGTACCGGTTTACCGGAGATTCTTTGGTTGCAGAAACTCAGCTATCGAAACTGAGGGATGAAAATCTCACACACCAGTTTTTGAGTCGTTCTGGTCTGGTTTGGCTGTGTACAAAAGGCAACGGCATATGGTGTTGGGATGGGAAGAAACTGAAATCCTTTACCCGAAAAGATGGGTTGTCGTCAGACATTTGTTTTCATGCCTGTGAAGATTTGGCCGGCAACATCTGGATTGGAACCAACAAAGGGCTGAACTGCATGTCCCTGAAGAAAAGCGGGGAGTATCAGATTCAGATATTCGGGGAAGAATCGGGCCTTCCGTCAGTTGAAATATTGAGAATAGAATACCTGGACGGTGACTTATTTTGTGGTGCCAGTCAGGGACTTTCCAGGATACCGGTTTCTGTTTTTACCAAACAAAACACCCGTATTCCTGTTTGGCTGGTTTCCAGACACGTAAATGGAGGCAAGTGGCCTGAAGGCGACGTTCTCCAACCCGGGCAGAACCAGCTTGTTTTTCAGTTTGACATTCCGGGTTTCGGACTTAATAAAGCTCCGGGCATAAAGTACCGGTTGCTTGGGCTTCAATCTCCTGTTTTGTTTAACACTTCCGGAGAAATCAGGTATCAGAATCTACCGTCCGGGACTTATACCCTGGAGGTTTGGGCAGATTCCAGTCCGGTTCAGGCAAAACCCGATTTTGAACTTCGGTTTCAGATTTTGCAGCCTTTTTATGAAAAATGGTGGTTTTACCTTTTTTGTATTGCCTTCCTTTCAATCCTGATCTGGCAATTTATCCGGTGGCAAATTGGCTTGTACAGGAAAAAGGAAGAGGAAAGGGAGAAAATCAACCGTTTGCTGAACCAATACCAGCTTTCAGCATTAAAAGCCCAAATGAATCCACATTTCATTTTCAATGCCATCAACTCCATCCAGCAGTTTGTGCTGACCAACCAATCGGAATCTGCATACCGGTATCTTACCCGGTTCAGTCAGCTGATACGGAAGGTGTTGAATCAAAGCGGCGAAGAGAAACATTCACTGCAACAGGAACTGGATATCATCAGTCTGTATGTGCAACTCGAGCAACTTCGGTTTCAGAACCGCTTTCATTATGTTCTGGAGGTCGACCCGAATCTGGATATGACGGAAATCGATGTTCCACCATTATTGTTACAGCCTTATGTTGAAAATGCAATCTGGCATGGTTTGATGCCGTTGCCTCCAACCCAGGAAGGTAAAGTGGAAATCCTGATCCACAAAACAATGGATGGGATAGAAATCCGCATTCTTGATAATGGGATAGGTCGGGAGGCTTCCGGAAAAAATTCCCGGAAGGGACATTCTTCAAAAGGAATGGGACTGAATGAAAAACGGATTCAACTGCAGAATCTTTTGCTTCCAGAAGCCCGGTGGCAGTTGGAAGTAAAAGATGTACTATCAGGTGGAACGGAAGTTATCCTCAGGCTTAAACAGGAGCCGGACTAAAATGTATAGGTGGCGCCCAATGCTGGTAAAATGGGTAACTGGTTGATTCTTTCGTATTTTATCCGGTCGAAATAAAAGACGTTTTCCCGGTTGTAGGTGTTTACAATGGAAAAAACGGCTTCCAGTTTCTGATTTTCTCCGAACTTCCAGATTTTACTGATCGAGGCATCCATCCGGTGATAATAAGGTTGCCGGCCTTTATTGAATTCATTTTCGTTTCCGTAATAAATTCCAAGGTTTCCATTCTGGGTGTTAACGTCCTGATTCAGGCTACCACCCAGATCAAGGTTCTCATAAAAAGCCACCGTTTGGGTAAAGGGAAAACCAGACCCAAGGCTCCAGCGTATGTTGATATCCCAATCCTTTTTCTTACCAAAGTTGTAGCTACTCACCACATTCACATTATGCCTTCTGTCGAAAACCGGGGCATACGTCAGGTTGTTAAAGGTTCTGTCTACTTTTCCAATTGAATAACTGGCCTGGAAGTAAAATGGCTCTTTGTCGTATTTTACCAGAAAATCCACCCCTCTCGCCAATCCTTTTTCAACAATGAAAACCGGTTGTTCAGGGAAAATCCTGTTCCGGTTCACATTTACAAAATCAGAAAAGGATTTGATGTACGGCTCCACTGTGATTTCGATTTCGTCATTGATGTCGTATTCCACACCTGCAACAAAGTGATTCGATTTTTGAAGAGCAGATTTTACCACCGGGTTGCCTGGATTGTTTGTAGTGGCTTCATTTTTTCCGTACACCTGCTCAGGTGAAGAAATGAAGCCCTGAAAAAGTGCAATCACATCACGGTCACTCTGAGTCGAAACAAGATTCTGGGAATACATACCCACTGATCCTTTGAGTCGGATCTTTTCTGTCAGAAACAATTTCAGACCAGCCCTAGGCTCCAGACGGATTTTACCAAGCGATGCATAGTATTGGAACCGGACGTTTGGTTCAAAAATCAATCGTTTACTGTAATTCCATTTATACTTCAGGAAACCAAACATTTCGGAGTTGTTGGCCTCAAACTCCTCTTTTTTCAGTCTTGGGGTAAATGTGGTGTAATTGGTCGCATTGCTCACCAGTCCGATCCCATAGCGAAGTTCATTTCTATTAAGAAAATACGTGAAATCGAGTCCTCCATTAAGGTTTGAGATACGGGATGTTCTGGGTTCTATGGTGGATTCCTCAATTTTTACATCGTATGAGGAATAAGCAAGAGATCCGGAAATGAGGACTGTTGTGCTGGAAGGAATGAGAATAAAATTACCACCATATCCGGATGAGTTCCACGAAAAATTCCCCTGATTACCAAGACTTGCTTTATCCTGAAAATTGAATCCAAACAAACTGGCTTTGTTCCCTCTGTCACCGTGAAAGGTCATTTTTCCGTAAGCATCCGCAAAAGAAAAGGGAAGATAGTTTCCGCTTTGGTTGGCATATCGGTAAATGGTGGGTGATGTTTTGTTCAGATATGAATTCCGGTAAGATGCCAGAAAGGTAACGCCACCTCCGTTTTTTCCTTTGATAAGTGGTCCTTCCAAAATGGCTTTGGCCGAAAAAGGGTTCACTCCGATTTTTCCGCTCAATCTGTTTTTGTTTCCGTCGATGGTTCGCACATCAATTACAGAAGATGTCCTTCCACCGTAGTCAGAAGGGAAAGCGGCTGTGTACACATCCACATTTTTCAAAATGTCGGTGTCGAAAACAGAAAATAATCCCAGAGAGTGAAACGGATTGTAAATCATCATTCCATCCATAAGCGAAAGGGTCTGAACATTTGAACCACCCCTGATGTACAACTGACCTCCCTGGTCCCCGGTGAATGTAACGCCGGGTATTGTTTGAAGATATTGGGCCAGATCGCGTTCGCCACCCATTGGAGGGATAAACCGGATTTCTTTCGGGGTGATCCTTGTAATACTGGTGTTGACAGTGTTTTCTCTGGCCTGTTTGTTTTTTGAACCTTTGATTTCAATCGCTTTCAGTTCCCTCACTTTTTCTTTCAGAAAGAACTTCTTGCTGAGGATTTTTTTTGATTCGATGAAGATACTCTCCTGGATGGTATCATAAAGGAGATTCACCACCATCAACTGGTACTGGCCCTCCGGAATTTTGGATATGGAAAAGAATCCGTTGATGTCGGTGGTGATGCCATATTTGGTGCCTTTCAGAAAAACAGGGCTGAATAAAACCGGTTCGCCGGTCTTAGCGTCGTACAGGAATCCTCTCACTTCACCAGTCTGGGCAGACGCAAAAAGAGGAAGTGCGAAAATGGTTAGAGCAAGTAGTAGTTTTTTCACTGGATTTTACCTCGAAAATCGTTGCAAACTAAGCGATTTTCAAACGTCCTTCCGAAAGAGATTTCCAGCCTTGTGATGAACGGTTGTTGATTTAATCAGATGCATTGAATTATCTTTGCAAAGGTCTTAACACACAGAATTTGAAAATGAAAAAGAACATCCTCCCGGCTTTGATTTTTGTAGCTGCTCTTGCCTACTCTTGTAACGTTGCAAAAACGTGCCCGACGTACGCAAAAGCACCAAAACAAAGCATCGAAACGGCTTCCCGTCGTTAGAATCGCCATATTTTTTCCTTTCATTTTCAGGCTGTTTTCCTACAATGGCCTGTTTTTTTATTTTTAGGGGGTCTGTTCAATGAATTGACCGAACATGATTTCCTGTACATCAGGGATCCGCAGGAAGGGATAATCCTATTTCTAAGGAACGGATTTTCAACTGAAACTTCTCCTTTTTTCTTATTTAGCTTTTCAAACAGATCCGGATTCGGGAATTTGCTCCTGTTCTTTTCAGGTTACGGAGAAAAAGTTTTGAAAATGATGCCCGCAATCGAATCTTTAATGATTGAAAATCTTACAAGTTCAAACCCCGGAATACACAATACGAAATCCGGTGCCCCACCATTCAAAATGCCGATTATTGCAACATGAAAGATTCCATTCGTGTTTTCGCACCAGCCACAGTTGCCAATGTGGGTTGCGCTTTCGATGTTCTTGGTTTTGCCCTGAATGAACCTGGTGACGAACTGATCCTGAAAACCAATGAAGAAAACACAGTCCGGGTGGTTTCCATCGAAGGAGATGGGGGAGTTCTTTCCAAAGATCCTCTGTTTAACACAGCCTCTGTTGCGCTCAATGCAATGCTGGATTCCCTGAATTCTCAGCAAGGCTTTGATATTATTCTCCGGAAGAAGATGCCTCTTGGTTCCGGACTTGGTTCGTCTGCGGCGTCTGCTGTGGCCGCCATTTTTGCGGCCAATGAACTAATGGGTCAACCATTGAGTCCGGCTGAATTGTTACCGTTTGCAATGGAAGGTGAACGCCTTGCCTGCGGTAGTGCCCATGCTGATAATGTAGCACCTTCTCTTTTGGGAGGTTTTGTTCTGATTCCTTCCTACCAGCCTTTGATCATCCGTTCATTGCCTGTTCCCAAAGGATTGACAGCTGTTGTGGTACATCCTGCAATTGAAGTGAGAACCAGAGATGCCCGAGATGTTCTCCGCGGAAAAGTCAGTCTCCAGGTAGCAGCTGGTCAGTGGGGCAGGGTAGGAGGATTGATAACATCCTTATTTACCTCTGATTTTGAGTTACTGGCTTCCTCAATGGAGGACCAGATTGTAGAACCGGCACGTTCTGTCCTGATTCCCGGATTTTATCGGGTGAAACAGGCTGCTCTGGAAAACGGTGCATTGGGTTGTTCTATTTCAGGTTCAGGCCCTTCGGTATTTGCTCTGTGCAGACCCGGTTCTGATCCAGTTCTGGTAGCCAATGCAATGAAAAAGGCCTTCCAGGAAATTCAGATACCTGCTACAGCGTATGTATCCGAAATTAACCTGAAAGGCCCTGTTGTATTGGAGTGAAGTAATTAAGCCGGGATTTCTCTCCTCCTCATTTTACCTGCCGGAATTCCAAACATCATTTTGAAACGGCGGCAGAAATAGGCAGTGTCTTTGTACCCGATTTCATTGCCGATTTCTTTGATGCTTTTCTTGCTGGTCCTCAAAAGGTTTACCGCAAATTCCATTCGTTGGTATTCGATATAATCCTGAGGATTGATACCAGTGAGCATTTTAAAGTACTGGCCCACATAGTCTTCTGAAACTTCCGCTACTTCTGCCAGTTTTTTGTTAGACAGATCGTCACCAATATTTTCACGGATGTAAGTGAATATGTTGATGAGGCGGGGATCTTTAAAATAGGTACTGTTGGTGGCAAGCTGCTCCACAAACAGACGCTTTTTAAGTATGTACCGGATGATCTCAATAGCAATGGCATCACAGAGGATTTTGGAAAAACGGTCCTTACCCTCAACCGGATGAAGTTCTTCATGAAACAGTGAATTGAGAAGGAAGGCAATTTTTTCATCCCTTACTTTAAATGCACCTATGTCGAGGTTGCCGAAGAAGTTGACAGAATCAAAGATTTTTGCATCGAAAGTGAGATAGGTATAATTCTCGTTTTCAATGTTTTTCAGCTCATCTGTTTTGTTTATTTCATAGCAGTTTTCCGAATTGTTCAGAAACGCTTCGTAGCTGAGAGTGATTGGTTTTGCCAACACACCATAGGTGAGGGTGACATTGCTTTTCGCTGGTATAAACAACATCTCGCCTGCCTGCACGATATCATCCATCAGGTCAAGACGGATGGCACCTTTGTTTACCAGAACCAGTGTATTCTCCACATCCCGCACGTTGTCCATACGGAACGGACGAAGAATTTTCACGTTCCGGCACTTGGCATATTTGACGTTCAGTGACTCAATAATTTTATTGTAATCTTCCATCCTGGTTCTGATTCAGTCCTGCTGTTTATTTCAATAACTCTCTTCCGATCACCATTTTCTGGATTTCCGAAGTTCCTTCATATATCTGAGTGATCTTGGCATCCCGCATGAGACGCTCAACATGGTATTCTTTCACATACCCAAAACCGCCATGGATCTGGACAGCTTCAACGGTTGTTTCCATCGCGACCTGAGAGGCAAAAAGTTTGGCCATAGCGGCGGCTTTCACAAAATCCTGTTTTTTGTCCTTCAGAATGGCAGCCTGCCAGACCAACAGACGGGCGGCATCAATTTTTGTTGCCATATCCGCCAGTTTAAACTGAATAGCCTGGTGTGCCGATATTGGCTTACCGAACGATTTTCTTTCTTTCGAGTATGCCAGTGCTCTTTCGTACGCACCAGCGGCAATACCCAATGCCTGGGCAGCGATTCCAATTCGTCCACCGTTCAAAACGCTCATGGCAAATCGAAAGCCAAAGCCATCTTCACCGATCCGGTTTGCTTTCGGCACTTTTACGTCGGTGAACATGAGAGAATGAGTATCAGAGCCTCGGATACCGAGCTTGTCTTCTTTCCTTCCCACTTCAAATCCGGGCATTGACTTTTCCACAATCAGGCAGTTTATGCCTTTGTGTTTCAGTTCCGGGTGAGTTTGTGCCATTACCAGAAATACAGAACCGGAATTGCCGTTGGTGATCCAGTTTTTGGTTCCGTTCAAAAGATAATGATCGCCTTTGTCTTCGGCCATCGTCTTCTGGGATGTAGCATCGGAACCTGCTTCCGGCTCAGAAAGACAAAATCCACCATGGATTTCTCCGCTTGCCAATGGCTTCAGGTATTTTTGTTTTTGTTCTTCGGTCCCAAATTTTTCCAGACCCCAGCAAACCAATGAATTGTTGACCGACATCACCACTGATGCAGAGGCGTCTACCTTGGAAATTTCTTCCATTGCCAAAACATAGGATACGGTATCCATTCCACCACCACCATAATCAGGAGCGGTCATCATTCCCATGAATCCGTATTCACCCATTTTTTTAATCTGTTCTGCCGGAAATTTCTGGTGCTCATCACGCTCGATGACACCGGGTAATAATTCAGAAACGGCAAAATCCCGGGCGGCATCCCGGACGGCTTTTTGTTCTTCGGTCAGTTCAAAATTCATTCCCTTGCTTTTGGTGTGTGGATTAATAATGGTGTTTTTCTAAGAAATCTTTGTAAGCCCAAAACTAAACCAATTGTTTTAAAAAATGGATATAAATAAGAAAGCCCTCCCGAAATATTCGTTCGGGAGGGCTTTTCCTTGTGTTTATTGATGAAAATCAATCATCTCGTCTTCCACCGGTCAGCAGGCTGGCATAGTACAATAATGTTGCCAGTGAACTCAAAGCAGCCACCACATAGGTCATCGCAGCCCAACGCAGTGCATCTTTTGAAAGCGCATATTCCGAGGAAGTTACAATCCCTCTGGAGGAAATGTATTTCAGTCCGCGGGCCGACGCATCAAACTCCACAGGAAGCGTAATGAAACTGAAAACAGTCGTGAGTGCGAACAATCCGACACCGATGGCCAATGGTAAGGGTGTAACCTGCAAAGCAAGAATTCCCACCAAAATCAGAATCGACATAAACCGGCTCGAAATATTTAAAAGCGGAACCATCGCCGATCGGAATCCCAGCCAGGTATAGGCTACAGAATGCTGAACAGCATGCCCCACTTCATGAGCGGCTACTGCCACAGCAGCGGCATTCCGTCCGTAAAAGACTTCGTGACTTAAATTGACGGTTTTGTCTGAAGGACTGTAGTGATCGGTGAGTTGCCCATCGATGCTCATCACTTTGACATCGAAGATTCCATTGTCGCGAAGCATCATTTCGGCGACTTCCTTTCCGGATAAATTTGATTGAAGTGGGGTCTGCGAATATTTCTGCATTCTGGATTTCAACATCCAGGACACACCCATACTGACAATTAAAATAATGATGAATAAGAACATAGCGTTTGTGTTAAGGTTGACCTGACATTCGATTCACCAGGTTGGTCGTGGAATATCCTTCAACCAACGGAAGTGTTTCTACTTTGCCTCCTCTGCCCATTACAAAATCTGCGCCTACGATGTTTTCAACGGTATAATCATTGCCCTTTGTCAAAATGTCAGGCTTGATTTCTTCGATCAGCTCTTTCGGAGTGGGCTCTCCAAACAGCACAACCAGGTCGATAAAACCCATGGAAGCCAGAACCCTTGCCCTGGATTTTTCGCTACTCACCGGACGGAGGGGGCCTTTTAAAACTGAAACCGATTTGTCGGTATTGATGCCCACAACTAAAAAATCGCCCAGATTCCGGGCCTTTTCCAGATAGTCGACGTGGCCAAGATGAACCAGATCAAAGCATCCATTGGTGAACACGACCTTTTTCCCTTCTTTCTGAAGGGAGGCTACTTTTTCTGCTGCCTGTTGCCAGTTGACAATCTTATCTTCCGAATGAAACATATCAGTCTTCTTTTATCTGCCTTCCTGCTTTGATCACTGAAATTAAATAGCAACCGCCACCGACAACCAATGTGAAAAATGTCTGGCTCCAGTACATCATTGAAGCGGCTGTGAGCGACATGGAGGGTTCTTTCATATACAATTCAATGAGACCGGCACTCACAAACAGAGGAAACGGTGCCGCCGCTCCGGGAACCGGAACTACAATGGCCGAGCTTCCGATTATCAGCAACATGAAGGCCGCTTTGAAGCCAAGGTCATGAGTGAAACCAAACATATATAAACTGAAGTAGGTGGTCATATAATAGCCGCCCCAGATCAGAAAGGTGTAGAGAAAAAATAAGGCCGGATTTTTCATCCGGGTGGCGCCCAGCAAACCTTCCACCAACCCTTTCAGAAAGTCAATGATTTTGCCAATCACCGGAATTGTAGAAAGTGGTTTACGGAAAACATATCCGATTCCCAAGACCAGAATGCCCATTCCAAGAATGATGAATTTCAGGTTCGGATCTGAGGCACCGGATCCTCCGAATTTCGCCTGCTGGGCCGCCAGGAAGGTGGTTAGTGTTTCGTATTCCAATCCAAAAGCGACAAGACCAATCAGAATCAGCATCACCATATCAAAGCCGCGTTCGGCAATGACGGTTCCAATAGAAGTCTGTAACGGCACTTTTTCAGAGGTCACCAGAATCGTACAGCGGGAAACTTCTCCGGCTCTTGGAATGATCTGGTTTACAAAATATCCCGACATCACCGCCAGAAAACTATTCTGAACAGAAGGCTTGTAACCAACCGGTTCAAACAACATATTCCAACGCAATGCCCTGAAAAGGTGAGCGAGAATGGTGGTGGCAAAGGTGGCTAGTATTGCCCAGACATGTGCCGTCTGCATATTGGCCCACATTGTCGGAAAATCTTCGTCCTTATAGGTGAAATATAAAAGGCCGGCTGCCAGACCGATGGGGATAACGTATCCGAGTATTTTTTTCATTTTGTGGAATGGGGCGCAAAGAAAAGGAAATGAAACGCTTTGTACGAATCAAAACAGTTGGATTTCGGGAAAGATGCGGATAATTGCGGAAAATCAAATGCTGGCCGGTAATCTGGAACCGTCCGTTTAACAACTGTTGAAAACATATGGAATTTCATTCTGGTATTTCTACATACATTGAATCGGCAGCACCTTTCGCCCGGCCGATACTGAATCAGTTGCGCACCTGGGTGCATCAGTTTTGTCCGGAAGTGACCGAAACGGTGAAATGGAGTTTTCCTCATTTTGAATACAAAGGCCGTATTCTGTGCAGTATGGCAGCATTTAGCAAGCATTGTGCGTTTGGGTTCTGGCTGGAATCGGTGATGAAGGATCCGCATGGAATTATGGAACACAGTCAGGCGAAATCATCCATGGGAAATCTTGGAAGAATTTCGTCTTTGGATGATTTGCCTTCTGAAATCCAGATTCGGGATCTGATTCTGGAAGCCATGATGCTGATTGATGCGGGTGTTAAACCTGAAAAGAAAAAAACGGGCCCGGTGAAGGAACTGGAATCACCAGCCGATCTGATGGAGCAACTCCAATCTGTACCGGTTGCTCTTGAATTTTATCGGGAACTGCCGCCCGGACAAAAGAAAGAGTATATTTTATGGGTGACCGAAGCGAAAACTGAGGCCACAAGGTCTAAGCGAATTGAAACAACAGTGTTGTGGTGCAGTGAACGGAAACGACGGTTGTGGAAATACGAGTCCTGCTAATGGACAACGGAGATCCAGCTGGAGAACCGTTTATTTTTAAAGTTCAAGCCATAATAATAGATCCCTTCAATGTCCTTTTCGGGGCTCCAGACAAAGTCACGACTCCGCGAGAAAAAGATTCGCTTACCCCAACGGTTGTAGATTTCAACGAAATCAAACTGGTTGGCGCAATTTTCAACCGGGGCAATTTTAGCCAGGGAAAATTCGTCGTTCATCCCATCTCCGTTTGGAGTGATCAGATTAGGCAGGATGCCCATACTGTCGGGTTCGTATTTGAGAGTCACATTGTAGCGGAGGCTATCGATGTATTCAAACCCACAAAACCGACTGACGGCCATAAAAGTGACCGGATAGGTGCCGGATTTGCCTCCACAGGCAGCGGTGAAATAGAAGTTGTCAGAATACTCCGTGGTTCCTACGCCACCCCGGAATATAAAATCGGGCTGATCTTTCAACGAGCCGGAAGCACTGAGTTGCACCGTCCGGCTGTCGTTTACTTTGCCGGTCAGCAGGAAACGGGTAGAGGTGCGTTCATCCAGAAAAATATCAGTTGCGCCTGTATAGCTGCTGGTTAGGGTGACATCCAATAATTTCGGAATCACCCGGATGTAAATGAAAAACGTATCGAACTGTATGTCTCCGCATACGTTGGATTCGACAATCGACTGAAGCCGGAGTGGCAATTGGTCAGGTGTGGTACAGATTTCCGTCCATTTGAAGGTCGCATTCACCACTCCCCGTCCTGACCCGGAAGGGAGAGTCAGACCGTTGCCTGTAACCGGATTCCCATTTACATCGACAAGGGTTGACCGTATCGTTAATACGCCATTCTGATTCTGAATGGCCTCCAGAGGAAGCGAAATGGATCCGGTCTGAACTACTTCAATTGTATCTGGCTGAGGTGTTGTCGTGGAAATATTGGGAGGATTTCCAGGAATCGGAGTCACAACCAGAAACAGGTACAAGCTGTCTTTTTTCGGAAGGCTGCATCCATTGTCCGTCGCAACAAACAACACTTTCCAGGGGTCTTGTGGTGTGGCAACCGAACAACCGGGTATACAAAACGTAGCGGTGACGGAATCACTTGTACTGCCGATGACCAGGTTTTTTATGGTCGAGAGAGAGGCCGGCGAATTATTCGAAATCCGGATCAGCTCATAACTGAGGGGTTCGTTTCGTTGTTTGTCAACAAGTTTGATTTCCCTGCAACTACCCTGAGGACCACCTGTAAAATACAATGTGTCGTCATCTGCCAGTAAACTTCCTGCATCGCTGCGGATCACAATTTCAGGTTGAGAATTTGCCGGGCAATCAATCACCGTAATCTGCATTTCCCGTCTGATTTCACCTATTTTTTTACCATTCCGGAACTCTTCGCATTTCACTGAAAATACGTAAAGTCCGGTTTGGGTGGCGGTACAGGTAAGCAATCCGGTTTTCGAATTTACCTTCAGTCCTGGCAGACCATTCAGTGGATTGAGGGCGCTGTAGCCAAACTTCCATGAGACCGGGTCGTATGGTGCCGGAAAAGGGGGAGTACCTCTCGGTCTGGCAGGGGTAGAATTCCCTTTTATCGGATTGGTTAAGCTGTAAACAAGTGAATCACCATTCGAATCTGTGGCACCAAAAGGCAGTTGAAATGGAATATTGATGCAAGGATAGTCGGACGAAATGAGATCGAAAACCGGGGAATTATTATTGATGGATTGTCCATTGATAGTCATTGGAGGGAATTCCATATAGAAGGTTTGCCCGGTTGCTTCGGGGGCATTGATGTTGGAAATCACATTGTTCCGGCAACATCTTTCCCAGATCAGATAATACCCCTGCGGATCATCAAAAAATGCAGGGTTCACCTGAATCAATCGTGAATACTGAAGTACCTGGGTTTTGAGATTTACCCGGGTGCCGCATCGTGGATTGGAAAAAGGAAGAAAACGACTGCTGTCAACCAAAGGCAGGTCAATAGAGTCAAGGTAAATATTGTTTGATTTTTGAAATAAATGGCAGGTGGCGTAGGAATCTTTTGCCCCCGAATTCCCATTTATGTAATCAAAATAGAGTGTCAGGTTGAATCGGTAGGTATCGTTCGAAACCCTCGAATAGGAAAATCCCCCGCCCACAATGTGGGTTGCTTTAGCAGTCAGGAGACAACTGATTAATGTGATAAGTAGTAGTGTAGTGCGTTTCATTCCCGGAAGAATATTCGTTTTACCCTATGCCCAATCCCTGTGAGGATCTCGTACGGAATGGTTTCTGCGGCAATGGCAAGTTGCAAAAGCGAATCGGCATCATCAAAAATGATTGACTCATCGCCTTCTTTTATTGGAGTATCGGTTACATCGACCATGCACATGTCCATGCACACATTGCCGACCACCGGCACCCAGACATCGCCAAATTTGACACTGGCTTTTCCCTGGGAGAAATCCCGGCGGAATCCGTCCGAATAACCAATGGCTATGGTGGCAATCCGACTGTTCCTGGAAAGGATGGTTTTTCTGCCATATCCAACCGATTCGCCTTTCGCCACATTCTTAATTTGTGATACCGTCGTTTTCAAAGTGGATACCGGCCGGAGCTGATTCTGATACCAGGAGTTGACTTCGATTCCATACAAACCAATTCCAAGACGGACCATATCGTACTGAGCTTCCGGAAAACGAAGAATTCCGGCCGAATTGAGAATGTGTTTTTTAAAGGTCTTTCCGGTTCCGGCACTGAGTCCCTCACAAAACGCCTCAAATTTCAGGATCTGCAACCGGCTGTACTCATTCAATGCGTCTTCATCGGCTCCGGCAAGATGACTGAAAACGGTTGCAATCGTCAGTTCCGGTACCTGATTCAGCAGATAAACCACTTCCTCCAGCTCTTCCGGAAGAAAACCCAGCCGGTGCATGCCGGTGTCGACTTTAATATGAACTGCGGGCCAAAGGACGGAGTCAGATTTTCCGATTTCGGCGATAAAGGCTTTCAGAATCAGACGGCTGTAGATTTCAGGTTCCAGCTGATTGGCCACCAAAACAGGGAGCGAATCTTCCGTAGGATTCATCACCATAATCGGTGTGGTGATGCCGGCCTCACGAAGTTTGACACCTTCATCAGGATAGGCCACGGCCAGGTAGGTGATGTTGTGAAATTCCAGAATACGGGCCACTTCTTCATCGCCGCTTCCGTAACCCAACGCTTTTACCATAGCCATCACGCCGGTTTCCGGTGCCAGTTGACTCCGGTAAAAATTGAGGTTGTGCACCATCGCATCCAGGTTGATTTCCAGCCGGGTGCCGTGAATTTTCTTTTGCCATGATTTCACCAGGGCCTCGAGTCCGAATTTCCGGGCACCTTTGATCAGGATCACCGAATTCTGGATGGCCGAAATTCCGGGCGTATCCAACATGTCATCCACATTCGCAAAATTCCGGGGATGGCATCTTGCCGGAAAGTGAATGCCCTCAAACTGATGACCCAACGTAATGATCCGGTTTACCTGGAAATTATCAACCAGCCGGATGATTTTTTCTTTGGCCTGATCCAGCGATTCGGACGATTCCTCCAGATCGCTGAGAATCACAACCAGTTCCTGAGTGGATTTTTGCTGAAGTACAGCGAACTGAAGAGCGGCTTCGAGACCGGTAACATCGTTTGTATAACTGTCATCGATCAAAATGTTTCCGTTTACACCTTCTTTCAGACTCAACCGCATTTCCGGTTGGTTGATCAGATGCAGCCGGTTCTGAAGAATACCGGGTGAAATTCCCAGGTGAATGGCCATGGCCAGAGCATTTCCCAGGTTTTCAAGTGAAGCTTTATCCCGGAACGGTAGGAAAAACGGATGGGTTTTCCCGTCGAATACAAGATGAAATATGCCGTCCTGCTGCGAGTTACCCCATGACCAGGAGGCAGTGTGGGAGTCTGGAAGAATTTCGGAAATGAGATTCTGATGGAGATTCCGGAGCGATTCGCTGAGAATCAATGTATGGCTGCCAGTAAAGAGGAGCAGTTTTTCCCGGAATTTCGATTCTCTTGAACCAAATCCTTCATCATGGGCGGTGGCCAGATTTGTGAGAATTCCCAACTCCGGCTGAATCATGTTTTGCAGTTCCGCCATCTCGCCTTCACGGGAAATACCCGCTTCGAAAACGCCAAGATTATGACGGGCCGTCAGGTTCCAGACCGACAAGGCCACGCCCAGCTGGGAGTTAAAGCTTTTCGGACTTTTGCAGATGAACCGGTCATGGCCGACGAGCTGGGTCAGCCATTCTTTCACAATCGTTTTGCCGTTGCTGCCGGTTATTCCAATCACAGGCAGCTGAAACTGCGTCCGGTGCCAGGCCGCTACTTTTCGGAGGGCATCGAGAACGTTATCCACCAGAAGCCAGTTCTGATTTCCCCGCTTTTCCAACCAATCGGCCCATTCCGGGTCCGAAATAATCCATTGACTCACACCTTTCTCTGCCACCTTCGGAATAAACCGGTGTCCGTCGTTTCGTCCGGATTTCAGAGCAAAGAAAATTCCCCCGAATCCATTGGAAATCAAACGACTGTCGTATAGCAACTGCAGTACCGGATGGCCAGGTTCGGTGGTTTCTCCTTTGCGAAAAGAGAGGTTGTCCTGAATCTGCTGGAAGGAAATCATAGTCCGGTTAAAAGATTTTACGGGCAAGATGGTTTTCAAATTCTTTTCCTGACTGGATTTTTTTTCAATTTGCTGTCCAGTAATCAGACATTGAGCATTCGAAATACCATAAACACAAGGGAGAAGTCGCCGGTTTTAAAACTGAAAAGTTTTTCGCTTGCCTTTGGTGCGCAGGTTTTTAAGGCATTGGGGGATGAATCGCGGTTGCGGATTCTCCATCTTTTGTACCACATGAAAGCCCTCACCATTACCGATTTGGAATTGATTCTGGACTTCACCCAAACCAAAACGGCCCGTCTGATGGGCGTGATGCGGAATGCAGGACTGGTGCAGAGTACCCGCAAAGATTACTGGGTTTTTTACCGGATCAAGGACGAGGCAACTGGTTTACTGGCCGACTACCTGCAGTTGATGGAAAAAGATCCGCAACTGGTGGAAGACCTCAAACTCGGTCGAACTCTGGAATCGAACCGGGAGTTGATTGCCAACAAAATCGCGATGAAACAATACAAACCGGTTTTTCATTCCTGAAATGGCTGGCAAACCTGAAATTATTGCCTGTAGTAAACTTCCGGATTTTGTTCCGGAAGAGCGCATTCGCCAGTTGGGATTATACAACCAGCCTGAGTTTCTGGATCTCGTGGCACCAGGAAAATCGTTTCTAGCCCGAATCAAAAACAGTAGGGGAGAAGATGC
>DAIOVD010000056.1:19450-23318 GCA_036759185.1 Catalimonadaceae bacterium
CGAAGAAATCCTGAAACGCTGGAAACCCGGACGAAAATCGGCGCTCCGTAAATCAGAACATCTGTCGGTGGTGTCACTATCGGCAACAAAATTTAAAACCGCACTCCAGTCCATGATCAAAGCCGGTCAATTTAAAGGTTGGGTTCCGGATGAAAAGGAAGCAAAGTCGATCCTGTCCATCTCAGACTCCGTTTTTTTTGAAAATAATCTTCACAGAATGGCGGTACAAGATGAAAGCGGCACCCGCAGTCTTGCCTTGTTACTGTTCTGGAATGGACGGTATCATTATCTCTTTTCCGTTACCTCCGCCCGGGGATTTGAAACGGATTCATTGACGCGTTTCTTTCATGAATTCATCCTCCGGCACGCAGGCGAAGACGCGGTTTTTGATTTTGAAGGATCGGGCATACCCGGTGTCCATACGTTTTTCAAAAGCCTGGGTGCGGAGGAAGAATCGTATTTCGTGTACCGGAAATAGCTTTATAAAAAGTGAGATGCTCTGTTTTTTGAGTTTAGAATTCACTTACTCAGTTGTAAACCCTATGTGCTTCTATGTGCCTATCCCGACTTCATCGGGACAAGTCGTGGTTTAAAATAAGTCACTTAACCACATAGACACATAAGGACACATAGAAAATTCAGATAGGGTTCTTTACTTATTAAAAAACCCCCGGTAGTTTTTACAAAGTCGACATATCAATCACAAAACGGTACCTCACATCGCCTTTGACCATTCGGGCGTAGGATGCAGTAATGTCTTTGATGTCAATCAGTTCAATATCGGAAACGATGTTGTGTTCGGCACAGAAATCGAGCATCTCCTGGGTTTCAGGAATGCCACCGATTCCGGAACCTGCCACACTTTTTCGTCCGCCCAGCAATGAAAAGACCGGGATCACGTGTGGTTCGGTCGGAGCCCCCACACAAATGTGAACGCCATTGGTTTTCAACATTTTCAGATACATCGGGATGGAATGCGTTGCCGAAACAGTATCCAGAATAAAATCAAAGGAACCTTTGGCTGCTGCCACTTGTTCTTTGTCACTCGTCACTACAAAATGATGCGCTCCAAGCTCTTTTGCCGCTGCTTCTTTATCAGGAGATGTACTTAGGACGGTAACCTCCGCTCCAAATGCCACGCCGAATTTAACGGCCATGTGTCCTAGACCACCAAGACCCAGGACCGCCAGTTTGTGCCCTTTGCCCACTTTCCAATGACGGAGAGGCGAGTAAGTCGTAATGCCGGCACATAGTAAAGGTGCCACCGAAGCCAGCGGTAATTTGTCGGACAGGTGCAAAGCAAAATCTTCGTGCACCACAATGTTGCTGGAATAGCCACCGTAGGTTGGCACGCCATCTTTTCCCATGGAGTTGTAGGTGCCCACGTTACCGACTTCGCAGTATTGCTCCAGACCTTCTTTGCAATTGTCGCAGGTCCGGCAGGAATCCACCATACAACCGACACCCGCCAGTTCGCCGGTTTTGAATTTCTTTACATGATCACCGGTTTTGATGATCCGGCCGACGATTTCATGGCCGGGTACCATTGGAAAAATGCCGGGGAACCATTCGTTTTTGATCTGGTGAAGGTCGGAGTGGCAAACACCGCAATAGTGGATTTCAATTTCCACATCATGAGGGCCAACATCCCGGCGTTCGAACGACCAGGGAGCTAAATCTGTTTCGGCTGTCTGAGCCGCGTATCCTTTGGATGGAGTCATTTTATAAGAATGCAGTACGTGAGAATTTCGTGAAATGAGGAACCCGGTGTTTCGGAATTTGTTTTGGGAAAACGGGTTTCCATAAAATGTTGCAAGACCGGGTCCGGATTTTACAATCGCTTGAAAAGAGGGAGTTGGGTGATCCTGGAAAGTTCTTCTGAGGCCAGGTCGCCTTCTTTTGAGAAAGACCAGACAAACAATGCCGTCAGTGGATGCTCGTTCCGGATGTCGGCAACGGCTTCCAGTGTGAGTTCTCTGGCGATTCCTTTTCGTCGGTATTCGGGCAAAACGATGGCTGAGCAGAGATACAAAGCATCATAGATTCCGCCGACTGGGGTCTTTCCGAACAGCTCTTTTTCCGAAATGGATCTGGAGAGAAAGGCATCCATCAGCGATCGGGTTGTTGGAATGAGCAGAACCCAGGCCACCGGGCCATCACCTTCATCACGTTCGCAGATGGTGGAAGGATGAATCTGAACCAATCGCTCCATCACTTCCTCATTCACATCGAGCTGATCGGGGTCGTTTTTTGTGGCGAACACCTCGTTCACCAGGGCAATCATGCGTTCAAAATTGGAAAGTGGCATAGTAAGGCTGATTGTTTTTAACCGGGCTGCGAAACTAGAGATTTCGTCCCGAAGCCAATGGAAATCCTTTCAGAATCACCGGGCTACTTTCTTTCGATGGTTTCGGACATATTTGTGCGGACATTCATGAGATTGTGGGCTGTCCAAAAAAGCAGAAACCGCAGGATCAGGACCTGTCCCGATTTTACATCGGGAGCGACAAGAGATGTAACGCAGAGAATCGCAGAGTTTCGGTTGATTTTCAATTGATTTTCAATCCTCTGTGTCTCTCTATGCATTCTCTCCTTTTCTTTGCGGTAATAATTTGGCAGTTCCCCAAAAGCCCCATTTCGGATCTAAAACCTATGCCAGCACCAACTCAGAACCGGCTTTTATTCATCGACTCCATTCGTGGGATTGCCGCTGTTCTGGTTTTGTTTCAGCACAGCTACGAATACTTTTTCCGTGAACAGGTAGAAGAAATCGGGCATTCGGTCTTTCATTTCGGACAGGCAGGGGTTGTGGCCTTTTTTCTTGTCAGCGGCTACATTATTCCCTTTTCGCTGGAAAGGTCATCCTCTTTAACCTCCTTTTTCATCCACCGCATTTTCCGGATTTATCCATTGTATCTGGTCATTCTCCTGATCAACCTGCTTCTGGTTTATTCGGGTATCGATCACATGGAAGGCGAAGTGAATCCATTCCACATTCTCTTCACCCATCTGTTTTTTGTGCAGGAATATCTGGCGGGCAACTGGTCCCTCAATCTGGTGGTAGGTTCCTGGACTTTATTCATTGAGGCCATCTGGTATCTGATCGCCGCTATCCTTTTTCGCTTCCGGCTTTCCCATCAAATGATCATCAACCTGGCCATCCTGGGATTCCTTATTCTCACCATCGCCTCAGTGGTTCTCCATATCCGGCTCCCTCTCGGACGAATGGGTATGCTCTTGCACTGTGTAATGGGACTGCATTTTTACAGACGGAGTCAGCATCTCATTTCCTCAAAATCCTTTATCGCCTATGCCCTGGCGCTGGGTGTCGTGCAACTTGCCGGATTATTGGTGGCCTACGGATATTTTTCGTCCGACCATTTCACGGCCGGGTGCATCATGACTTCCTGGACGGGTGCCTACGCTTTGTTTCTCGTATTTTACGTATGGAACCAGACAGGAAATCAATTTTGGGATTCCGTCCTTGCGTATCTCGGCTCGATCAGCTATTCGCTGTATCTGAGTCATTTTACCTGCATCATTCTTATGGACTTTGTCCTTGGGAAAACAGTGTCCGGATTTATGGCTACACTTTTTCTGACGGTACTGGTTTCCCATTTCAGCTACCGTCTGATTGAAAAGCCGGGCATTGCTTTTGGGAAACGAATCACCATGAAATCCTCCGATGCATGATCCGCTATACCTCGTTTGACCAATTTCTGGAAACCTGTCCGGATGAAATCGCCCACCAGTACAATCAGGTGAGGGCTCTTGTGAGGAGACATGTGCCCAAATCGAGGGAGGAAATGAAATACGCTTCACCCTTTGTTACCTACCATGGCCTGTTTCTCTATTTTGCCCATCATGC
>DAIOVD010000057.1:0-1194 GCA_036759185.1 Catalimonadaceae bacterium
TACCCGAACC
The DNA here is from genome assembly GCA_036759185.1 of Catalimonadaceae bacterium. Lineage (GTDB taxonomy): Bacteria > Bacteroidota > Bacteroidia > Cytophagales > Flexibacteraceae > CAMDMI01. Next base: position 11 of record DAIOVD010000057.1, read on the forward strand.
TGATGGTGCTGGACAAAGAACTGGTGCGCCGGTCCTGGTATGTGAACAAGCAGGCGGTGTTGCTCGACAGTGGTATTTTTTCGGGAGCTCAGGCTGAAAAGGAGTTGTTCCTCCAGAACCTGAAGCCATTTGAAGAAAGCAAGCCTTATGATGGAAACCTGATTGAGTTGTCGTACCAGGGTTTGCTGGGGAAAATTATGACGGAGCAGCTGAAAAAGCGGCCGGTCTACCTTGGACTGGAGTGCATTCAGAATGAAGGAGTTAAAATTCCGGCAGGGTACCGTCTGGTTCCGGTTGGGTTCTGGATGAAACTGGTTCCGGCTTCAGAAGGATATGTACCGGCAAAGATCCCGCAGTTCAAACCTAATTTCCCTGCGAACTGGACCGGAAAAGGAGACGCCGGATACTATGCCGATTTCATCAAAACCATGTGGAACGGCAGTTGTCAGAATAGGGCACAGTATGAGGCTTCTTTTGGAAAGAATGCCGAGGCTCAGGCCTGGGCAGCTGCTGTTTTGTAGAAATTTCCCTGAGATTTTCTTGTCACTAAAAAATTTGATTTGATTTTGTCACAGACAATCTTGTCACAAAAATTTTAGTGACAGAATTGTCTGTGACAAATGGATTTGAATTTTTTTTGTGACCAATTATTTTCGTTCATCTCAAACCATTTTTCAGGAGAGGTTTCCTCTCCATTGCATCCACTCCGTCATAAAGCGGGCGGCTTCGGTTTGTGGCTGGGGATGCCGCATGAAGGTTTCGCCCATCAGAAATCCACGATAACCGGCCTTGTATAAAGTGGCCAGTTCGTTCACCGATTTTAGTCCCGACTCTGAAATTTTCACCAACCCGGATGGAATCAAATCTGCCAGTTCCAGCGAATGGTCGATGCTGGTGACGAAGGTTTTCAGATTGCGGTTGTTCACACCCACCACATTCACAAACGGATTGAGGTGGTGCTCCAGCTCCTCTTTGTCGTGTACCTCCAGCAGGATTTCCAGTCCCAGTTCCTGACCCAGTTTGCCCAGATTTTCAGTTTGGTCCGGCGTTAAAACAGAGGCAATCAGCAACATCACATCGGCTCCCAGACTCCGGGTTTCATACACCTGCCATTCGTCCACAATAAAATCTTTCCGAAGTATCGGAATCGCATTCAACGGACGGGCATCGAGCAGATCCTGGTT
>DAIOVD010000057.1:1294-23316 GCA_036759185.1 Catalimonadaceae bacterium
CGGCTTGTCAGGATTGTGGTTCTGGCTGGATGGAAAAATAGGATTGAAAACTGTTCCAGGCGGCTCCTGATTCGATGGAGTGCCGGGCTTTTTCAATGCCTTCTTTCCAGTCGTTCAGGTCGCCGGTAAGTGACAAAGCCAGACCGGCATTCGCCAGAACAACCGCTTTCTGAGCGGCAGTACCTTCATTTTTCAACACCCGCACCAACAGATGGGCTGAGTCTTCCACGGTTTCACCCGAGGCGATTTCTTCCGGTTGAAGCCGGGGCAATCCCAGTTCTTCGGGTGTCACCATCACATCTTTTACAGGAGAAATCACTTTTACCGGACCAGTCAACGACACTTCATCATACCCATTCAGGTCGTGTACAATGGTGAGTTTCCGTCCGGAAGCCTGGCTGAGGTAGCCATACATTCGGGCCAGTTCCAGATTGAAAACACCCGTCAGCTGGCGGATGGGAAAGGCAGGATTCACCAGCGGTCCGAGCATATTGAAGAAGGTTTTCAGTCCCAGTTCCCGCCGGATGGGCCCCACGTATTTCATGGCCGGATGAAACAAAGGCGCATGCAGAAAGCAAAGTCCCGAAGCATCCATTTGCTTCTTGAGAATGTCGGTATCCGAAGTAAACCGGGCACCCAGAAATTCCATTACAGTGCTTGATCCGCAGTTGGATGAAATGCCGTAGTTTCCGTGTTTGGCCACTTTCTGCCCTGCCCCAGCTACTACAAAAGACGAGGCCGTCGAGATGTTGAACGTGTCTTTTCCGTCGCCACCCGTTCCGCAGAGATCGATTATTTCTTCCGGATCGAAGGGCACTTTGACGCAGAGTTCGAGAAGGGCCTCGGTAAAACCCGACAGCTCCTGCAAGGTTATTGACCGCATCATATAGGTCGTGAGAAAGGCAGAAGTATGGCTGGGACTCACTTCGCCCCGGCCGATGGAAAAAAGAGCTTCTTTGGCTTCCTGTTTGGAAAGGGGTTGGTAGGCGGATAGCTTTTGCAGGGTTGATTTCATATTCGGAATGTACGTGTACTTGTGATTCTTCCCTGAGGAGTGGAAGATGATTCGTTTCTAAGGCGAATAACGGAATTCAGAAATGAAAAGCGTTGAAATGAGAAAAAGGTTTCCGGTGGCTGCCTTGGGAAATCAGTTCTTGTCCGGAAACAACTGGTCCATGTTGATTCGTAGCCGTTGCACCGAAAAGGTTTCCACATGCGTGATGGCGGCTTTGGCTTTCACCTGAAGTTTTTCCGGATGCGCATTGATGTCATTCAGACAGCCGACAAGAGCTGCCACATCACCGGCCGGAATCATAAAACCGGCTTCGCCATTCCGTAGCACTTCTTTTAAACCACCCGCATCACTGGCCAGAACCGGAAGTCCGGACGACATGGCCTCCAGACAGGAAACACCCAGGGCTTCCTGCCGACTGAAATTAAGGAACACATCAGCCTGCTGAAATTCGGTTTTTAGTTTTTCCCGGTTCAGCAAACCCACCACTTCCGCCTTTCCTTTGAATCCGGTTTCCACAATGAGTTGGTTGATCTGAGATTCTTCTTCCGGAGAAATGCCGGCAATGATCAACTGAATTTCATTTTGAAAACTGAGTTGAGAAAAGGCAGATAAAATAAGGTCCAGGCCACCTCGTTTCCAATCGTTTTTCACAAACAGAAACCGTCGTGGTGGCCTAACAGCTCGGTCCGTGAATTCAAACCAGGATAGATCCACCGCTTTGTAAAGCAGAACCACTTCTTCGGGTGGCATTTTGTACATCTTTTCGATCAGGTGCTTTGTATAAAGCGAGTTAGCCACAGAAAAAGCTGACGAACGGACGGCATTTCGTTCCAGGAAAAAGCCCAGTTTCCGGCTCCACAAACGACGGAGCGAGATGTTGCCTCTTCTTCCTTCTTTGGAATAAATGAGAAGAAAATTGTCGTCGTTCACCATCACCGCTGTTTTCCGAAGAAGGTTCCGGTCCAGAAACATAGCCATGGTATAATCGGCTGCCAGAATGTAATCGAATGACAGTTCCCGGTCCTTTTTCCGGACGGCCAGATTGAAAAACAAGGCTCTCATGAAGGACGTCAACGGGAATTTCTGCGCCCATTTTGGGATCAAAACCGGGTGTTCGGCGGACGTTTCCTGTTTTATCTGCTCGGAGAAAAAGTGAATGTCCAGGTTCTCAAATTCCAGAGACTTAAGGTACTCAGTAAACCGGCCGGGACCGGATTTTACTTCGTTAAACTGGGAGGTGAGAAAGGCTATTTTTTTCTTCATTGTTTTCAATAGCAAGGGTTTCCGGTTTTTCACTCAGACCGATTCCCAGAATGATAACCTGCATCCAGAATGTGATAAAAGTCGGACTGCCAGGTGAGTTCACCGAGTCTTCAACAGGCAGGTAAAAAATGAGCATTACCAGCAACAACGATTTCATCATTCGGATCAAACGGTGATCTTCTTTGTTTTTTTTGTAGTCAGACCATTTTATCAGAAAGAAGAGTACGATTCCCGGGATCCAGATCAGGCCGGCATAACCGAGTTCGGTAAAAACAGCCAGATACGTGTTGTGGAAGTTGTACTCTTTGTCATCCTGCCCCACCAGTTCAAAATATTTACGTGACAACCTCTGGTTGTGGTATCCGACTCCAAAAAAGCTCATTTCATCAACCACCACCAAGGCTTCTTCAATCAGATCGGATCGGTTACCCAGCACATTTCCACCTTCAAACTGCTCCAGCCGAAGTTTTTGCACGATACTTTCCTGAAACACACCAAATCCAATCACCATTCCGGTGAGCAACAAAAGGCTACCTGCCACAGAACGGTAAATCCACACAAAATACAACATCCAGTAGGCAACCCCGCAGGCCATGCTGGCTCTGTTTCCGATGAAAAAAAGCAATACAGAAAGAAAGGCGGATCCGGCGAGAAGAACGTACGCATACCGTTTTCCTTTGTGCAGTTCATACAGGAACAATAAATTGATGGAGGTGAGAAAGGTGAGCATTCCAAACGAGTTGTTGGATCCGAAAATCCCGGAAAACTCGGTGGTCATTCTCATGAGGGTGTAATTGAATCGTTCATCAAAAAAATCATCGAATCCAAACACATACCCACCGATGTAACTCACTGCAATAAACAACGTGCCCACAGCGGCAGAAGAAGCAGAAAACTGATAGAGGATATCACGGAATTTCAGATCGTTTCGAACAACCAGAAACTGGTAAATGAATACATAAAGACCCAGCATCCAGGCCGCATACGATACGGTATTGGTCGGATTGATGGAGGAAATGGTGTTGAAAACCAGGTAAATACAGAAAAAGAAGTACAGGTACACCGCCACTTTAAAACCTTTCTTTACTGGCCTGACAGGAAAGTAATGAAGAATAAAAAGCAAAGCCAGAACAACAGAAGGCTGCCTTAAAAACCGAAGAGGGGGAATCTGAACTTTGAAAACCGACAGCGAAGCAAAATTGGTGAGAAGCAACAGGAAAAATACCAGGAAGTATTTCCATTGAATGGTCAGTTCTGCCTGGTTTGATACTGGTTGCTGTTTCATTTCAGATTCAGAACAAAACGGGCAAAATCATTCCATGTGTACCGAAGGGCCTGCCGGCGGTTTTCAAGACCTATTTCCCTGAGGGCTTCCAGCGAGAGTTGCTCTGTTTTTTCGAGCACAGCCTGCAGACCGATCTGGTCATTAAACAAAAACTGCGGCTGGCTGCTGAGCCGGAAAGGGATCAACCCGATTTCCGGGGCAACAACGGCTTTTCCGAAACCCATCGCCAGAAGGACGGAGCCGGAATTAAGTACATGGCGGAAGGGAAGTACCACCAGGTCGGCGGCGGCAAAAAACGTCTGAAGCTTATCATCCGGTACCGATTCTGCGTGTACCCGGATGTTGTCGTGCCCATGCGCTTTCTCGAACAATGATCCGGCATAGGCTTTATTCCAGGGGTTGCCTGCAATGATCAGTTGGTGACCTTTTGGTTCCGTCAGGAGAAACGCATCCATCAGATCTTCCACACCTTTATATGGTCTGAGAGTGCCCAGATACAGCCAGACCCGGTCGTTGGCATTGATGTTGAGTTCTTTCCGGGCCGACTCGCGGCTTTGTCCTTCCGGATACCAGCCGATGTAGGGCCCTTCCGGAACAACGATACACCTGGAAACGGGGATTTTTAGGTAACTGGCAACGGTGTTTTCAACCCCGGTTCCAAGAATCCGGACTCGGGTGCATTGGTTGGCGAAGAAGGAAGAAATCCAACGCTCGATTCCTCTTGGTCTCGGATCGTGGTGTTGAAGATTGTGGATGGTCCATACGAGCTTTGGTCGGAACAGGATTTTCACCAACAGAATATCCAGGGCAAACAACATTGTTTTGAGAAAAGAGTGAAACCATCCGGGTGCCAGGGCATACTGATGGATCCAGTCCAGACTTATGACGGTTGGCCTGAATTTCATTGCTGACCGGGTCAGCGGGAAGATGGTTCCGGGAACACCATATTGCGCCTGGCCTCCGTTTTCACGAATGGCCTTCATCTGTTGCTGTGGGATGGTTTCGTTCAGTTTGCCCCAGATGGGAAGAAATACAATGTTGGGTTCTGCCATTATTTTCCTTTTGCTCCCAGAACAGTTAATACGGTGTAAATGAGAATCCTGAAATCCATTCCAAGCGACATATTCTCAATATAAATGATATCGAACCTCAGTCTTCTGACCATTTCTTCCACATTTTCGGCGTACCCATACTTCACCTGTCCAAGTGATGTAATGCCGGGCCGCACCCGGTTAAGATGCCTGTAATGGGGTGCATGAACCATGATCTGATCGATGAAAAACTGACGTTCGGGACGAGGACCAACCAGCGACATTTCACCAATCAGCACATTGAAAAACTGCGGAAATTCATCTATCCGGGTTTTCCGCATAAAGCGGCCCCAGGGTGTGATCCGCGGATCGTGTGTGGAGGAAAGAGAGGGTCCCAGTTTTTCAGCATCGGTAAACATGCTTCGGAATTTTATGATTCTGAACGGGATCCCGTCCTTACCTATTCGTTCCTGGAAAAATAGGATTGGGCCCTTTGAAGTGAACTTTGTAATGAGAGCCACTGTGATGAGAAAGGGAGATCCAAGGATCAGCACCATGAGAGAAGCGGAAATATCCATTGCTCTTTTGATGACCATTTGCCAGACGGGCATGAGATCCTGGCGGATTTCAATAAGGGGTGTTCCGAATACATGTTGCACACGGACAAGGCCCAGCAGAATCTGGTAAATATCAGGCAGGATGCTGATGATCAGTTTTTTGCCTTCTGTAATGTTGAGAATGTCTTCGAGGTGCTGATGATCTGTGGCTTCGATCGCCAGAATAACCTGTTCAATTTTCTGCTGTTCGATCACGTTCTCCATGTCCCGGTAGTGACCAAGATCCGGCAGGTAAGTTTTCGATTCCATGGTGTCCGATTCTTCACCAAGGCTGACAAACCCCTTGAAATTAAGTCCCAGATGGCGGCTGTTGTTGGTGATGTCGTGGAATATTTCCCAGGCTGCCGGTCCATTTCCTACGATCAGTGTCGGGAAGTTGATGACCTGATGCCAGATCAGTTTTTTCACCAATGTGAGATACCAGACTTTGATAAATCCGGTGAAAACCAGGTGAATAAGGAAATACGTGAGAGTGGTGCGGTAATACTTCTGGTAACTTTCTGAACCATCATCATCCAGAATCAGAAAAAGAAAAATGAATATAACGCCAAATGAAACTGCTGAAGCCAGATGAAACAGTTCTTTGATCCGGGATTTCCGGAAGTAGTCTTTATAAAAACCCCAGAACCCATACATGAGGCACCAGAACAGTGAAATGGCCACTGAACTGTAAAACAGAGAAAAGAACCGACCCGGTTTGAGGTCCTCCATTAAATGGTTGCGGTACCAATAAAAAAACAACCATGCCAAAGTTGCCGCCAGAACATCACTGGTGAAGTAGCCAAACCGGATTGCTTTTTTGCTTATGGTCATTCGGGTTGATTAGTAAATGAGCCGGACGTTATCAATACATAAATTGTTACCAGCCCCGGGTTCGGTGAGGGTTTTCAGAAAGAACCGGAACTTTGCCTGTTTTCGCTGAAGTGAGGCCTCCGCTGAGAATTTGTTCGTTTCTTCGCTTAGACTCACATAGATTTTTGTCCATTTTTCATTTGCATTCAGCACGAGGTCTCCAACTGAACCCTGTGCCACTCCACCGATTGTACAATGGACTCCCACATATATTGAACAGGTTGATTTATAGTCAAATTCCAGGTAAACAGGATTTCCATTTACAGGCATTGGAACATATGCATTATTGCTGAATTCGATGACATCCGATGCCGAAGACGTGGATAATCTGGCGTACCGGTTTCCAAACTGAGATTCGGTTACATCTCCTGAATGAAGGAGCCGGTCTATGTACACGGTTCCGTTAACGCCCCGGCTGGTCCCGCTGTCGCTGGATTCAAAATCCTGAAAGTAGTTGAATGGCTTTTTCTTTTGAGCTGTGTAACTGAAATGAGGGAGGATTTGTGTTGTTTTTTCTTTTTCCAGAACCACCTCTGTTTCGAAGGCTCTATAGAAAGGATAATAAACCCGGTTCTTGCGGACACCATCCGTATACACACCTGCCTGGACCGTTATATTGGTTTTACCACTGGCCAGCACCGGGATTTTTCCTGTGGGAAGTTCATAAACACCCAGAACCTGATTGTTGGCATAAAGCCAGACTTCCGAAATTTTCTGGGTTGGAAATCCGGTGGAATCAGGCCCTGGACTTTGGAATGAAAACGTGTCGATCTGAATATAGGAAGGAATTTCAACTTCAGGATCGAAGTATGAACAGGAATATGCCAGACCAAACACCACCAGAATAACCACCTGTTTCACGAAAATTCGCGACAGGAGTGTTTTAGAGACTTCAGCTGTTTTCAGTTTCTGGGGCATATTTTTTATTCGGAGCGCAAAATTGCAGCAAATCTTTGACAGGCTTTTTACATTGCCACCGAAATATGAATATCGAAGACAATTTCAGGCACCAGGGACTTCGGAGAAATCTGGTCCTTTTACTCGAAAGCAAAGGTATACGGGATGCCAGAGTTCTGGCAGCAATGGGAAAAATTCCACGCCATATTTTTTTTGAAAATGCATTGGTGAGCCATGCATATCAGGACAAAGCCTTTCCCATCGGAGAAGGGCAGACCATTTCTCAACCCTACACAGTTGCCAGGCAGACTGAGCTTCTGGAGGTTAAACCCGGGCATAAGATTCTGGAAATAGGCACAGGTTCCGGCTACCAGTGCAGCGTGCTTATGGAAATGGGGGCTACTGTTTATACAATTGAGTATCAGCCTGTATTGTTCAAACGTACAAAGCTGATCCTTCCTAAACTGGGTTATCGACCTAATTTCTTTCTGGGAGATGGCAGCAAAGGAATCCCGCATTTTGCTCCTTTCGACCGCATTCTGGTTACGGCAGGTGCTCCTGCTGTTCCACAGCCATTAATTGATCAGCTGGCCCCCAATGGCATTCTGGTAATTCCGGCAGGTAACAACGAAAAGCAGGAAATGATCAGAATTATGAAACATTCTGACGGAAAAATAACAGAAGAACGGTTTGGAAATTTTTCATTTGTTCCTTTGAAAGGGGCTTTTGGCTGGACCTGAAAAAGATTGACGTATGCATACGGGAGAACCAACACCAAGAAAATTCTTAATAGATCCGGAATTGTACCAGTGGAGTGGAATTACAGTTTCCTCAATTCTTGCACTCTCAACTTTCTCTTTACTCATTTTTGGAGCAAGTCATTGGTACAATAGTCTAAAACTTCCAGAATTTGGTTTCCCTTTAGGTGTGCTTGCTCCATTTCAGGCTATTTCTGTTTTTCTTTCTGGTTTTGGTGCCAGGATTGTCATGGGGAATGTTTCAGGAAATCCCGCTGTGAAACCTGCAAGGAAATCTTACAGCTTGTGGCTGATGGCTCATGCTATCTGGCTGCTTTTTTTTGCAGCATTTCACTGGCCTGTATTAAGCATGGCAATTTGTGTGGTGCAATGGGGTATTGGCGTTTTCTGTATTCAGAAATTTTTTAATGTTGATCCTAAAGCCGGTGGTAATCTTCTTTTCTTTTTCCTGATGAATACATTCTGGATGTTACTCAATGGGAAGATTATTACCTTAAATAATTTGTAAGTTTTCCAGTGACGTGTCAACGGCTTGCCTGTAAGGCATAGGCTGGAATTTCTCCGGTGAGCGAATGAAGGAAGGCCACCAGTTTTTCCGTTTCATCGTCTTTCAACTCCCGGTTCAACTGAAGTTTTGCCATTATTTTAACCGCTTCACTCAGATTCTGAACGGATCCATCGTGAAAATAGGGTGCCGTTTTTGCAACATTTCGCAGAGTAGGAACTTTGAATACATCACGGTCGGCCTGTTGTCTGGTTACTTCTTTCCTTCCTTCATCATGTTTCTGGCTCCTGGTTAATGTGGTGTACTCACCATGAACGCCGAATTTCTGAAGTTGTCCGCCGCCAATTCCAATTCCTCCATGGCATTTGGTGCATTCCAGTTCGATAAACAGAGCGAGACCTTCCTTTTCTTTTTTGGTGAGATACGATGGATTTTTGCCGATGAAATCATCAAAACGGCTCGGAGTAACAAGTGTACGTTCGAAGGCACCAATGGCTTTCTGCAGGTTATCATAGGTAAGGGGATTCGGATCTTTCGGGAATGCAGCAGCAAAAAGGGCCGGGTATTCTTTGGTTGATTTGAGCCGGGTTACCAGGAACTCTTTCGACGGAATCGCCATTTCGACCGGATTCAGAATGGGCATTCCGGCCTGTTCTTCCACATCATGTGCCCGACCATCCCAGAACTGCATATTGGCAAATGCAGCATTGTACACTGTGGGTGAGTTCCGTCCTCCTCTTTTACCTGCATCTCCCTTTGAAAAGGATTCGTTGTCCACCCCATAGGTGGCAAGGTTGTGGCAGGAATTGCAGGAATTGTTGCCCGTTTTGGAAAGACGGGTATCGTAGTAGAGCATTTTCCCAAGTTCCGTTTTTTCTGGTGTGAGAGGATTACCGGCTAATTCTTTTGGACCGGTTATGGGTTGAAAATATGTCTGAGCATTTGCCCATAGCGACTGATCCTCCACTGAAACAGGCTCTTCTTTTACCTGTTGCCGGGTTTGAGGTGCTTCTGAACAGGCAGCCAGAATAAAAAGGATTGCAATAGAATTTAGTTTCATATAAGAATGATTCTTGTTTAATATTTAGATGCGAAAGTAATTGGCTTGCGGTAACGAACCAAATTTTATCCGGAATGATTTGGTTATTATCAGGGCCGCACGAAGCAGGAAGGCAGGAAACCGCTCAACCATTTTTGCTTTTGTTCTGAAAATCAGCAGGAAGAAATGGAACAGGATTGCGAGGAAACTTTGCATGAAAGTCTCAACAGAAGAAAGAGAAAGCCTCCTGATCATCCGGGATGGTCAGGAAAAAGGTACTGGCTGTTGGAAAACCTTTTATTGAACCACGGACAGAACCCCGGATTTGACCATGTCTCCAGCCGCACCAAAACGAGTGTACCGCACTGTAAAAAAGTAGCAGCCTGGGATAAGATCTGTCGGCTTCCAGTCATTCTGGTATTTGTCAGACTGGTACACAGACACTCCCCAACGGTTGAAAATTTCAACACCGGCCACCTGAATGCATTTCTTGTTGAAATCACCCACATTCCAGGTGTCGTTTAAACCGTCACCGTTTTGTGTGATCAGGGTAGTTGGTTCCAATGAACAAGGGAAATTTTCTTCCTTCACATAAATACTTCGGCTCCCGGGTTCGGTGCAATCATTGTCAGGAAACGAATAGGTAATCGTATGATCTCCCTTCCCGGCTACAGAGGGTTGAAACTTCATACCACTTATGCCATTACCGGTTAAAATCCCTCCATCCGGGGAAACAACAATGGTCCGGGCTGTATCGTCAAGAAGGACGGTATCCGGTGCCTGGATGCTGATCACATACACGGGCGTTACATCCAATTGAATGGTCGCAGTTCGCACACTGTTCTGTGTCCGGCAGGCTTCGGTGCTGAAAACAAGACAGAAAATTTTATCTCCTGTTTTCGGATTGGTGAGGGTGAACCTGCTGCTGTCGTCACCTGCAAGTTGCCCGTTCAGTCTCCAGCTGTACGTCGGAGGAGAACCGGCATTCAGGGTGGCCACCTGAAAACTGACAGGTGTGCCGGCACAAACTGTACTGTCATCTACTGTCAATATCCCTTCCGGAGTCAGTTTTGGTAAGATTGTGACCCGAATTGGATTTGAAACCACCGTTTTGGGACTGGCACATACGGAACTGCTGGTGAGGGTGCAGGTTATTTTCTGCTGGTTCCTGAAGCCGGTCGACGAATACAAGGTGGAATTGGTGCCGACAATGGAATCGTTGATTTTCCAGACATAGGTTGGAGCCGTTCCCTGCGAATCAGGAGAAGCAGTGAATGAAATGGCGGTACCCTGGCAAACGGAAGTGTCAGAAGCCGTGATGGTTACATTCGGGATCACTTTTCTTTCTTTCCCGGAAACGGCCAGCACAAAGGCACGGAAGCTACCTCCTCCGGAGGCAGACGTATTCTTAAAGCTGATTCGATTTAGTGTCTTCGTACAGGGCAGCAGGAAATCCATCGGAAAAAACTTTGGATTTCCTTCCTGAGCAGCCTGGTAATCAACTCCATTGATGAATGGTCCATCAATCCGTTTTACCCTCCCATACCCGGAAAATTCCGGATTGAGGACAGGCCCAAACCAGTCCAGCACATTCCGGTTTTCGGTTTGTGAAGTGCCGTCTGTAAAATGAAAGGTGATCTGAAGTTGGGAATCTCCTTCTGTTGACAACGTAAGCAGACTGAGATCCGTGAATCGGGAAGGAGCTGAAAGTGTCAGGCTGGCGGTGTCATTGGCAAATAAATACAACACATTGGCAGCATCGTAAGGAGCCATCTGATACGAGCGGGTTGTTGTACTGAGCACACCATCATCAGGTAAACCGTACGTATTTGCCGGAGTAAAGCCATTACTCTCAGCGAATGCCTTTGAACACAAAACAAAGTTGGAGATTGGCACCGCATCCATTTCTGATGTGGTGGTTAGCAAAGAGCTGGTTCCGGCTTCAGCCACTACATCTTCATTGAAACCTGTTACAGCTATCGGCTCAAATGTCTGGCCGCTGGCAAAAGAACATATCAGGAAAAGGCCTGTCCAAAAGGCAGTAAACAATCGCATGGTTGCAAATAAGGAAGAAATTGGAATATTCAGCAAACTGCTTCGGTAAACCCGATTTTCAGAGTTCTGAATGTCTGTTTTTCAATTTCATACTGAAAAACGAACCGAATCAACGGTCTTATTCCCCTGACAATTCAAACTGCATCCGGACGAGCTTTGAATACAAGCCGTTTTCTTCTTCAAGCAAATCCAAATGACTGCCTTCCTCGAGAATTTTTCCACTCTGAAGTACGAAAATACGGTCAGCCTTGCGCACTGTTGCCAGCCGGTGGGCAATGATTATGGTGGTGCGGTTTTCCATCAGCAAATCCAGGGCATCCTGAACCAGTCGTTCTGATTCGGAATCCAGTGAAGAGGTTGCTTCGTCGAGCACCAGAATGGCAGGATCTTTCAAAATGGCACGGGCAATGGCAATCCGCTGCCTTTGTCCTCCCGAGAGTTTGATCCCTCTTTCGCCAACCACTGTCTGAAGTCCTTCCGGAAAGGAAGAAACAAATTCCCAGGCATTGGCTTTCCTGGCGGCCTGTTCAATTTCCTCATGGCTTGCCTCCGGTTTTCCGTACCGGATGTTTTCCTCAATGGTTCCTCCAAACAACATCACTTCCTGAGGAACAATTCCAATGTTGTGACGCAAGTGTTGAAGGTCAATGTTCTCAATGGCTTTTCCATCCAGACGGATACTTCCCCCTGTGATGTTGTAAAAACGCATCAGCAACTGTACGATCGTCGATTTGCCTGCGCCACTCTGACCCACCAACGCAATTTTCTGTCCTGGTTTGATCGCAAAATCAAGTCCCTGCAGCACATCAATTTCCGGACGGGAAGGATAATGGAACCGCACATTCTCAAATTCGATAAAACCCACAACCGGATCTTTCGAAATGACATCCTTTTGTGCCTGAAGTGTGGTTTCATCTTCCGTTTCCAGAATCTCCATGATGCGTTCCGAGGCCCCGATTGTTTTCTGAAGTTGTCCGTATAAGTCTCCGAGACCACCTGCGGCGGCGGCAATAAATGTGGTATAAAGAATAAATGAAACCAGCTTTCCGATGGTCAGTTCACCGGTTTCAACAAGCCCAAGTCCGTACCATAAAACCAGAATGATTCCACCGAAAATGGAAAAAATGATAAATGAAATGAAGATTCCCCTGTAGCGTGCCGTCCGCAAAGAATTGCCGACAACATGTTGAAGGGCAGTAAGATATCGGTTCACTTCAAATAACTCGTTGGTGAAAGCTTTCACCGTATTGACGTTCTGAAGTGTCTCTTCTGCTACCGTATTGGCTGCCGCAAGATCGTCGGTCACTTTTTTGGAAAGCTTCCGGATGAATTTTCCAAAAACGATCGCTCCCACAATGATGAAGGGAAAAGTAGATAGCATCACCAGTGATAACTTGGCCGACACCCAGAAAATAACCACAATTCCAATCACAACCGTGGTCATCTGACGGACTAGTTCTGCCAGAGTGAACGACAAAATATCCTGCAGTTGTGTCACATCAGAGGTTAGCCGGCTGGTAAGATCTCCAACCCTTCGATGCTCAATGTATGGGATGGGCAGTGCCATCATTTTTTTATACAGTGCCAGGCGGATGTCACGCATGGCCTGTTCACTGACACGGGTGAACAGTTCCACCCTAAGATAGCTGAAAGTGGCCTGCATCATCAACACACCGATCATGCCCAGGGCTATCTCATTGCGACTCCAACCTTTGAACACATTTTGGACTGAATCCACCAGCTGCCCTGCAATAAACGGGAAGGTCATAGAGGTGAGTCCCGACAGAATCAGGAAGACGAAACCGGTAATAAACAGAGCTTTATATGGCGAAAGGAATCGGAATACTTTCCAAACACTGAAAAGGGTTGCTTTGGTTACAGGTTTTTTATCCTTGGATTCGACTTCGTTGAAGCGGCTTTTGGCCATAAATTGATGAGCAGAGATGAGTAACGGACAGAATGCATTGCAAGGATTGGGCCAGAATTGCCAGGCATTCAGGTAAAACGCAAAGATGATCCAGGATCCCGGGTTTTTATTTTCGGTTTGATCATCTCAGAACAAATAGAAAAGCCGCCGGATTTTCACATCCTGCGGCTTTTCTATTTCGACATTTCAGAAACCTGTCTCTTAATCGACAATCGATTTTGTGACGGTGCAGGTGTTGGAGCTCTTCTTAATTTCGATCGATGATTCACCGGAAAGCGATTTTTTCTCCAGTTTTGACCAGATCTTCAGAACTTCTTTCAGATGCATGGCAGAAGCATTGTTCCCGTTGACTTTCAATGAATTGGGTTTAAGTTCCAGATCATATTTTTCCTTATTGGTAATCACTCCCTGTTTGATAAGGTACTGAACCATTTCTGAAATAAATGCATCGTCTTCACCGCAACCTTTTTTACTGTTGTCATCTTTCGAAACTTCACCTGTTTCAATTACTCTCTCTTCTCTCCGGATTTCTTTCCGGGCTACTTTCTTACCATCTACCGTCATTTCACCTGGTGGTAATGGAGGCAACGGAGGCAATTCGGGTAAATCAGCTGATGACGTGTCTCCATCTTTTTTAATGATCCTCACCTCATGAGTCCGGGTCATTTTCCGTTGTTTTTTGGCCGTGTCCGGGAGGATGGACAATTCGCCGAAAGGTTGGTCTTTCCGCATATCAATTCTTGTTTCCACGGGTTTGGATGCGGGTGAATGATTTCCTGCCGGATTGGTAGGATTGGCGATAAATGTCTGGAAGCCAAGGTAAACGGCAACACTGAGAGTGGTTGTTCCTGCAAAAAACATAGGTATAAAATATTTGATTTTTAAAAGTTGAATGATCAGTTTGGAAGCGGCAATTCCGGCACCAGCAGCAACTGGTGCCGCCACAGCAAAAGCAGCGATATCATCAAATGAAACCTCTTCGGGCATTTCCCTGAGGTGCTGTAAAGTCTGTTCGATGGAATAGCGTTTCATAAAATTGACAAAATGGAAAATAGTGCCGCCGAAGAACGAGTGGCTGAATTTGTTGAAACTATGGGCTCGTCTTCAAGGAGGGCTTTCAATTTCTGACGACCTCGACTAAGCCGGCTTTTGATCGCCGTATCCGATTCATTCTGGATTTCCGCCACCTCCCGAACACTGAAACCGGATATTTCAAACAGGATAAGGCATTCTCTTTCCTTTTCACCCAACTGATTCAGAGCTTCATACAAAAGATGAATATCAAATGCCAGAGCGGGGTCCTGGGTTTGGGCTTCAAGCTTTCGGAGAGATTCTTTTTCTGTATCCAACCCGGTTTCTCTTCTGGATTTTCGCCCCTGATTCTGAAGAATCCGACCTGCTGTTCCTACCATAAAGGCCAGCAACGATTCCTTTTTCTGAATCCTGTCCCACTTTTGCATCACCACCAATACCGTTTCCTGAACCAGATCCTGCGTTTCCATTCTGCCATACGCCATCGAGGAGCAGAATTTTACAAATCTGCTGTGAACTGGTTTGTAGAATTGAAGAAATTCCTGGTGCGAATTATCCGGCATGTTTGGTTCCCATTCCATCCATAGTGTCGCAAGTTCGGATTTGGTTGCACCGAATGGAAAAGAAATTTTACCTGAAGAGTTTTAGGAGCAAAAAGGCCTGGCTTTTCTGTCTGCTATTCGGCTTATAGCCTACTCGACATTGGTAACCCGGATGAAAAACCGGAGACAGGAGTTGGCTGGAATTTTTCCATTCGCCACATTGGCATACCCAAGACCGGACGGTGCATATATATAACCTTCCTCTCCTTTTCTGAAATAAAGAATGCCCTCTTCCCATGCACTGATCACTGTTCCGCTTCCTGGAATAAACCGGAAGGCAGTCGAAGAATTCATGTTTGAATCGAACAGGGTATCAGAAAGTAACCGTCCTTCATAACGGACAAAAACCCGCTTTCCGTTGGTAATAAGTGGTTCAGTAGGGTTGGATTTGGTAACCCGATAGTACAAACCACTGGATGTTTTGATGACACTATCCTTCAGATTCCGGGCTGTGAAAAAAGTTTGGATGGATGTCTCGTCAATAGTGGCCTGTTTGGCTTTGTCAAAAACCTCTGTATCCGAAGAATCGGTGCAGGAAAAACACACAATTGAGGCGAGGACAAGAAATGCGCTGAAACGAAGATGGTTCATGTTACCGCAAAGGAAATCAATGGAACCGGATTTTTGAAGAGATTTCAATTTTTGAACTGGTTTTCAGTTTTATCATTTAAAAAATGCTTATCGGTTTTTCAATTGTTTTTGAAGCACCATTGAAATTGAAAGAAGCTTTTACATGGAAAGAGCTAAGCCATAAAATTGTAAAATTCCGGTTTTTCTTTTTGCAGCGATACTTTAATATTGAGGCGTTCAATCGTTCATAATCAAGTTCTTGAAGAATTCCGAAAACACTCTTCAGCCAGTGTCTCAATTCCGGTTTCCGGTTTGTGGCAAGGTATGGCTTATGGTTTTTCTGGCTGGGATTCTGATGGAATTGTCCGGATGTCGTTCCCAATCGGGTAAGGGTTCCGGTTCAAAACCCAAAACGGGTTGGCTGTCAAGGATTTTTGGTCGTAAAAGAGACAGGAGTGAATCCACTTCTTACAAATCAAAAGAAATCGAGAAGGTGATTCAGGCTGCCCGTTCATACAGGGGTACACCTCATCGGGATGGTGGAGTCTCACGTTTGGGTATCGATTGCTCTGCATTGATCATGCTTTCTTTCAAAGAGGCAGGACTCAGCGTTCCGCGGACGGCACGCCAGCAAAGCGAATTGGGCCGGATGATTGATAAATCGGATTTGAGACCCGGAGACCTGGTGTTTTTTGCCGACCGGAAAATTGGATCCGGGATAACGCATGTTGGCCTCGTAACCGAGATAACCGGCAAAGGGGAAGTCAAATTTATCCATACATCCTCCCGACTTGGAGTCACTGAAAATCTGTTGTCCACTTCCTACTTTACAAAAACCTATGCGAAAGCTGTCCGGCCATTTTAAGTTCTGTCAGGGCTTTCTGTTTCTGATGGCATCCTGGATTCTTTTTAGTTCGGCTTCACTGGCACAAACGGAATCCAAGTCAGGACAAAACTCAAAAGGGGAGGGGCAACTGGTGAACGGACTGAGAGAAGGAGCCTGGAAATTTTACTATCCGAATGGCCGGTTGATGGCATCCGAAACATACCGTAACGGGGAGTTGAACGGCACTTCGACCAGTTATTTCCCGGATGGAAATGTATCATCCGTCGAAAATTGGGCCGATGATCTACAGCAGGACAGCAGCTGGTATTTTCATCCGAACGGAAAAATTCATCGGAAAGGTCGGTATGAAAAAGGTGTGTATCAGGGCGTGTGGCTCACATTTTATCCAGGGGGCCAGATACAGCAAAGTGGTGGTTACCTCGACGGACTTCCTTCCGGTTTGTACCGCAACTGGTTTGAAAACGGCTTTTTACAGGAAGAAGGTGAATACAGCGGGGGTAAAAAGAATGGTCAGTTTGTTTTTTATTTTCAGGAGAAAAAAGACCGGATTTCGTTGATCGCTTTTTACCGGAACGATGCACCGGCCGGTATTTCGGTCCGGTTCAACAAAAGAGGAAAAGTTCTGAAGCTCGAAAAATTTGATCCATGACGGGATCATTCGCCAAAATCTGTTTCAGATATTAAATATTTGGTCGTTCTTTTGTTATTCCAATGAAAGTTCTGATCAACAAGATGAAACTGAAATTTTACCATTTTCTACTACTGACGCTGTTGAGCCATGCGATGTACGCTGGCAACGGCAATCCACACCAAAACAATGTTCCTGCCAACAATCAAAGGACCTGGAACAAAACAATTATGCTTCGGGTGAAGCCAGAGTACCGCCAGGCACTTACAAAGAAATCATTCAGTCATCCGGCAGCCGGAGCATTGTTTTCAACTCTGGGTGCACAAAAGTTCTTCGCTCGTTTTCCTCACAGGGAAGCACCCAGAAATCAGTTCTATTTTACAGGAGAACGCATTCCGGATATGTCGCTGATTTATCAGATGGAATACAGTGCCAATGTAAGTCTGTTTGAAGCGTGCCGGCTGGCCATGAATACCGGGTTGTTTGAATATGCTGAAGTGAAGTACATCCGCCAGACCTGTCTGGTTCCAAATGATCCAAGAATCAATCAGCAATACCATCTGGATAGTATTCAGGCATTTCAGGCATGGGACATCACCCAGGGTGATACCAATGTGGTGGTGGGTATTTGTGATTCCGGCGTTCAGACCGATCACGAGGATCTGGCAGAGCAGGTGAAAATTGATGGCACAGATCCGGCCAATGGTGTTGATGACAACAACGATGGAAAAATTGACAATTTCCGTGGCTGGGATTTTTGCGGACCTACATTCAATGCCAGTTATGATGGTGACAACGACCCTAATATTACCCAGGGAGGAGCCAGCCATGGTACCCACGTTGCCGGCATTTCAGCCGCGAAAACATTCAATGGAAAAGGGGTAGCCGGCGTTGCCTTCAATTGCAAACTTATGCCTCTTAAATGTGCCCCTGATGATGCCGGTGGAAGCATTTTTTATGGGTATGAGGCCATTGAATATGGTGCATCTCATGGATGTCAGGTAATAAACTGCAGTTGGGGAGGGCCTGGTTTCAGTTCTTTTGAGCAGGAAGTGATCACCGATGCAACCTTAACATTTGGAACATTGGTTGTAGCAGCTGCAGGAAATGATAATTCCCCGGATCTGTTTTTTCCGGCCTATTATGATCATATTCTGGCGGTTTCGGCATTGGGAACCGGTAACCGCAGAGCAAATTTTACGAATTATAACTATAAGGTGAGAGTAGCTGCTCCTGGTGTGAATATTATGAGTACCTATTTTGATAACGACTATCAGAACAACAGTGGTACATCCATGGCATCTCCGGTGGTGGCAGGTCTTGCGGCGTTGGTACGTTCCAAATTTCCGCTTTTGACACCAGATCAGGTTGCGCAGAGAATTCGGGTGACATCCGATAATATCTATAATATTTCCGGTAATGGAGGAGCCTCTTTTTTTGGAAAATATGGAAGAGGAATTGTGAATGCCTATCGTGCCGTTACCGAAAACAATCCGGGTATCAAAAACCTTGCGGTTCGGGTGACCGATAACAACAACAACCTTTTTCAACCTGGAGACACTTTATACATCACAGGTGATTTTATTAACTACCTTCAGGCATCAAGCCCAAATATGAAGGTTACCTTTTCAGTGGTTTCGGGAAGTTCCAGTACCTATATCACACCGGTTGCCAGTTCAGCTGAAACCATTCTGGGTGTTTTGGAGCCCAATCAGATAAAAAACAACAACGGGCAACCTTATAAGATTTTCCTCAAGCAGAATCTTCCCAATGACAGGACGATTGACATCCGGATGTATTATTCAGATGGTACATATTATGACTACGACCACTATTCCATCCTGTTGAATCCTACGTTTATCAATGTGGAAAAAAACAACATCAGCACCACCATCACGAGCAAAGGACGGATCGGATTCAATGATGATGGTTCAACGGAAGGTCTGGGAGTGAAACACAAAGGCCGCCAGACATTGTATGAACTGGGATTGATTTCGGGTTCATCGGCTACCAAAATCGCCAACACCGTTCGGAACACAACTACCGGTGCTACTGCAACACACGACAATGACTACCGAAACATTTCGTTTGTGAAAGAAGTCAGCATTCCATCGACCGGAGTATTCCAGTACAACAACACAATGAGCGACCAGAATGCAACGACAGCGGCTTCCAATGTGGAAATTCTACAACGGAGTTATGCCTGGATTACGCCCGGGGACAGCAACTATGTGATTGTGAAGTATTCCATTAAGAATAAGAATGCCACTCCTCTTACCAACTATTATGTTGGCCTCTTTGGTGATTTTGATATCTCTGCCAGTGGTCAGCAGGACAAAGCTTCGTGGAGCAACGCCGAAAAACTTGGGTATGTTTACAATACCAATTCGGGTGGATTGTATGCCGGCGTGTCTGTTCTGGGGGCTGATGCTACACCAAATTACTATGCCATTGACAACGATGGTACAGCAGTTGACTCATTTGGGGTTTATGATGGTTTCTCGGATCTGGAGAAATGGCAGGGAATTTCATCTGGTTTATACAGATTGAACGCTGGTGTTACCAATCCGAAGGATGTCTCTATTGTGATTGGGTCCGGGCCTTATACCATTCCGGCAGGTGATACACTGCATGTTGGTTTTGCGGTTGTGGCCGGAGAGAATCTGGAACAAATTCAGGATGCTGCAGAAGAAGCCCAAAATCAGTGGCCACTGATCACCGGCACAAAAGAATCCCTGACTGCCACCTACGGTAGCCTTCAGGTATATCCAAATCCATCCGGTGAAGATGTGTTTGTAACCGGTTCTTTTTCCGATAACAGCCTGAGAATCTTTACCTCACAAGGTCAGGAAGTGCAGGTCTCAAAAATCAGAATCAATGCGCAATCGGTTCTATTGAAAACAGCTCATCTCGCCCCGGGTGTTTATTTCGGGAAAGACCAGAACGGCAAATCATTCCGGTTTGTGAAGAACTAATTCTGGAATCGTTTTCTAACTGACGGTGTCTCATTTCGGTGGGACACCGTTTTTTTTGTTCTTCCAATTGATTGCTACCGGCATGGATAAATGAAATCTACCCGGCAGTGGGTATATATCTCATGGTGCTGAGAAGGAACTTTGACCCAACAAAATTCCATCCTCATGAAGAAAATACTACCTCTTTTTTTATGCCTGCTTTCTGCATTGTCACTTCAGGCCCAGACCTTTCACTTTCCGGATAATTACAACACCAATTTTCCGGATGTAGATAACCCGACATTCGAGGAGATGAATGGCGAGATTTATTTTTTCGCTGCCAAAAACAACTTCGACTACGAACCACATAAATACAGCTGTGCAACCGGAGCCTATACCTTGCTCAAAGATGTAAATCCGGGTGCGGCCAGTTCAGAGCCTTATACAGGAGTCAATGAAATGATGAAATTCAAGACGCATGTGTATTTCGGAGCTTTGGATGGCACGGGGAAAACAGACCTCTGGCGAACAGACGGAACCGGGGCTGGAACGGTGAAGTTCAAATCATTCGCCTTTACATCATCGAATCCCCAAACCATTTCGTTCTTTGCTGCGGATGAAAATCTGATGTATTTCAGAGCTTCCACTGATGCAGGCTACGGAATCTGGAGGACAGACGGCACAGATGCAGGTACATTTCTGATCAGCCAGGCCACAAATTTTAATTTTTATGTTTCGGAGAAAAAGTATGAAACGCTGCTGTACAACGGCAAATTCTACTTTCAGCAAAAGTTGCTTCCTGCCGTCACCAGCCTTCCATATGCAACCGATGGTACGTTGGCCGGGACCGTATGTCTCATTCCGGCAGGGAACCCTGATTATTATTATATGACGGATCCCTATGATTTTGAACCTTTTCAGGGCAAGGTATGGTTCGGCCTGGATGGTCCGACAAACGGAGGCCTGTTTAAAAGCGATGGTACTCTCGCCGGGACCCAATTTATGGGCAGCTGTGGCACTGGGGCCAATCCGGGGAAACGTCCAAACATACTGAAAGCAGCAGGTGACTATTTGTATGTGAGAGCAATGGGTGCCCAAAGCGGATACGAACTTTTTTATACCGATGGAACCCTGAACGGCGGTGGCCTGGTTTCTGATCTCTGGCCAGGGCCCAACAGTGGTTTGCAATCCGGTTCTGAGTTCTTTGCCGTTGGCGACAAGCTATTTTTTACCGGAGCACCATCAGCTGCATCGTCTGTTAAAGACCTCTACGTAGTGACCGGAACTTCCGCACCCATCCGGCTGGACATCAGTGGCCCTACGCAGGATTCAAAGCCGCAGTTTCTGGTGAGTTACAACAACCTGCTGTATTTCAGAGCAAAAGCGACAAGTAACAGTATCGATCAACGGGTGTATCAATCTGATGGAACGGTCGCCGGAACAGTGGATGCCGCACCTGGTGCTTCTTATTATTTTCTCGGAGGAACACTGCAGGCTCTTCCGTCCGGAATCTATTTTCCGGCAACCATTGGTGGCAATGACTTACGCCCGGCCACCATTGGAAACTGCTTTATGGCGACTGGTGTGAGCGAAACCATTCAGCATCACATTGAATTATTTCCCAATCCGATTGAAGGTCAATTGAATTTTAAGGGGATTGACAAGAGTCAAAAAATCTGTGTTCAGGATTTGCAGGGCCGGAAAATGTTGGAAAAACTCATTTCTCCTGGTGATGGTGAGCTTGATTGCTCTGAGTTGCCGTCCGGCATGTATGTGGTCTGTTTTGAAAATGGGAAACGAGAAAAGGTAGTTCGGAAATAGCCAGATATGAAATAGGGGCCTGACGAATATTCGTTCGGCCCCCTTTTTTATTAATGATTAACTCAGGAATTAATTCGCCGGATCGTTAATGATCACCTCTTGACTGTAGTCTTTGCGGATCGAGACAACGGACTCTGAATAAGTACGCAGATTGAAAACGAAGCTTAAGGAATTGGGACTCTATGCCTTCGACTTGGTAAGGTCGTCCCAGTAGAAACACATAGAGCCCTCTGTATTCTGTCGCCCACAGCTAAAGCTGGGTTTTGAAACAAGGCGCCACTTCGTGTTGCTTTTAGCTCCATTTCGCTCCGCTCAACTTCGCTC
>DAIOVD010000058.1:0-22927 GCA_036759185.1 Catalimonadaceae bacterium
ATTCCGGCTCACCTTTTTGTGTAACAGGTACGGATCCCTTGCCGGTCGTGACTGGTACTTCAGGTGTGTTTTCTGCTTCACCTGCAGGACTTGTTTTTGTGAATGCCAACACGGGTGAAATCGACCTTTCTGCATCTGCTCCCGGAACTTATTCCATCACCAACCTGGTCACACCAGTGGGTGCATGTACTGCGGTTTCGGTTTCACGATCCATCACCATAACTGCCGCTCCTCTGGCCGGGTTCAGTTATGTTTCCAATGATTTGTGCCAGAGCGCCAATGCATTAAATGCGTCCCCG
The DNA here is from genome assembly GCA_036759185.1 of Catalimonadaceae bacterium. GTDB lineage: Bacteria > Bacteroidota > Bacteroidia > Cytophagales > Flexibacteraceae > CAMDMI01. The sequence continues at coordinate 300 of DAIOVD010000058.1, forward strand.
ATATTTGAAGCAGGAGCAGCAGCCGGAACTTTCAGCACATCATCCGGGTTATCTCTCAATACAACTAATGGAATAATCTATGTTTCGGCTTCTACGCCTGGAAACTATGCTGTGGTGAACACGCGTGCAGCGACCGGCGGATGTTCTTCTCTGAGTGATACCACCTTTATTGACATCAACCCGTACATTTTTGCAGGTGCTGTTACCTCTTCGGCATCGGATGATATCATTTGTCTGAATGATAAAGTGGACCTGTATTCCAGTGCCACCACATACGCCACCGTATTGTTGAGGGAGAAATTCAATGGGACCTTCAGCAACTGGACCGCCATCAATTCATCTGCCGGTGGAACAGTGGCCAATGCTGCCTGGACATTGCGCTCAGATCAGTATTCCTACAATGGAAATACCTTCCGTTCCAATGACAACAGCCAGTTTTACATGACCAACAGTCAGGCGCAGGGTTCATCCGGTACAACGACCACCTATCTGAAATCACCTGTGATGAACACCATTGGATTCAGTACCCTGAGTCTGGATTTCTTTACATTCTACGACGATTTAGATGCTGGTGACAATGCGAAAGTGCAGGTTTCGACCAATAACACGACATGGACAGATCTGGTTGCCTACACCACTGACCAGGGATCTGTTACCGGATTTGCAAACCGCGTGGTTAGTCTGAATGCATACATTGGGCTGCCTACCGTTTACATTCGGTTCGCGTATAACGGAGCCAATGACCGGTATTGGGCTATCGACAATGTGTCGGTCACCGGGAATTCCACGAATTACAATTTTTCATGGGCTTCGTCTCCGTCCGGTTATGCATCTGCACTCCAGAATCCAGCCGGACTGTCACCATCGGTGAATACGTTTTACACCGTTAGTGCAACCAATATGTATGGATGTTCGAATCCGGATAGTCCGGTTCCGGTGACGGTCAATCCATTGCCAGCGGATAATGCAGGAGCCGATCAAATGATCTGCGGTTCTGCCGGGGTTTCCATTGGTTCTTCAACAACTTCCGGGCGGACGTATTCCTGGTCTCCTTCCACCACACTTGATGACGGCACCATTGCACAGCCATCGGCAAGTCCCTTGTCTACAACATCATATGTACTGACAGAAACCATTACAGCCACCGGATGTTCGGACACGAACTCGGTGAAAGTAACCGTCATGCCTTTGCCCATCATCATCTCATCGACCTCAGATGGGCGTTGCGGGACTGGTTCTGTTGTCATCAGTGCATCCTCTTCAACCGGCACGTTAAAATGGTTTGCCAATTCTGTCGGAGGAGTTGCTCTTGGGTCAACCTCAATGTTCACCACACCTTCCATTTCCAGCACAACAACCTATTATGCGGAGGCAACTTCAGCAACCTGTAATGCATTGTCGAGGACACCTGTGGTGGCAACTGTGTACGGACCTCCGGTGATTCTTTCTCAGGTAACTGCTGCGGCAAGTTACAGTCAGAATGCAACTGCCACAGACTTGTCGGTTACGGCTTCAGCAGGAAGTGGGGTGATTTTAGGATATCAATGGTACTCCAATGCAACTGCATCCAACTCAGGCGGAACGGCTGTTTCGGGAGCTAATTCCAGTTCTATGGTACCGTCTACCGCCACAGTGGGAACCCGATACTACTATTGTGTGGTTACAAACAGCAACGGATGTACAGCCACTTCTGCTGTTTCAGGTGCCATTCAGACACTTTTGTCGCCTCAGATAACCACGATTACCGGGTCTGTTCCTTCTGTGGCTGGGCAAGTAAATGCGACGGGTTACAGAGGTCAGAGACTAACGATCACCGGTTCAAATTTTGCGAACAATGCCACCGTTTCCATCAATGGAGTTGCAGCTACGGTTTCATTTGTGAACTCCGGTCAACTGACGGTAACGGTCAATAATTCAGGTGCCAACAGTACTGGTAATATTGTCGTGACGAATCCGGGGAACGGTGCATTTGTGAACCAGGCATTCCAATACATCGGATACATTTCTTCCGGCACAAATCTTGATTTTGCCAATTCTTCTGCCTGGTCAGGTGGAACGCTTCCGACAGCAGGCTCCGATGTAACTCTGGCTCATAACAATGTGGTATCCACATCAGTGGCCACCAATCTGAACAAAGTGACGGTTGTGTCTGGAGGAGTCCTCACATTTTCAGGTGTCAACTCATCCCTAACAACCAAAGATCTGGTGAACAATGGAACTGTAACATGGACAAGCACCGGGACTTTGAATATGTCCGGCACCTTAATTCTGGATCAGTCTTCTGTTTTTACAGCAGGGAACGGAACTGTAGCGTTTAATAAAACCGGCGATCAGCAATTGTTTACCGGAAAATCACTCGTCACATTTAATAATGTGAATCTGGCCGGTTCGGGTAACAAAACATTGCCTGCAAACGGAGATATGATTTCCAAAAATCTGATCATCAATGCGGGTACGACGTTCAACCTCGCGGGTTCAGATTCAGAGATCAAACTAAGAGGTGATCTGACGATCAACGGTGTGGTTACACAGGGAACCAGTGATTTTCACTTTATCGGAACCACAGATCAAAGCATTTCAGTGGTTGGGAACGGAACGGCAGTCTTCAGTTCGATAAATGTGAGCAAGCCTTCCGGAACACTGAATTTGTCAGACAATGTTCAGATCCAGGATTCGTTGATTCTGACATCCGGCAACATAAACACACAAACCAGCATACTTGAAATTGGATACGATACCGACCACAGAGGAATACTGAAGTATATAAGTGGATATGTGAGTGGTAAAGTGAAGCGATGGTTTGCTGCAGCGACCAATAGCGGTAGTGAAACGGGATTATTTCCGATGGGTCAGGCGATCGGTGGTGTCTGGAAGAAGCGTTTCCTAAGTCTGGAATATACGGAAGCGCCAACCGATGGTGGTTCCATCACCGTTGAATTCATTTCACTTTCCATGCTCTTTGGAACGACAGGAACGCAGTCGACGATTCCGGATATCAATACGGGAGGAGCTGCATTTGAAGTGGGCAAATTCTCAGATGATGGCTACTGGAAAGTTGATAACAAGCCGGGATTACTGATCGACGGGGAATACACCATTAAAATGACGGCAGAAGAATTTGCTGCCCTGGCTGGAATGATTGAGAAGCTGACGCTGGTGAAACGGGTAAATGGTGGTGACTGGTTTTGTCCGGGAACACACCTTCCTCCAACGGGCGATCTGACCACGACCACATTGGGCCGGTCGGGTGTGAGTGGCTTTTCCAACTATGGATTTGCTGGTGAGATGGATGCACCACTGGCGATCGAACTGGCTGATATGCAGGTAAACTGCACAGGAATTTCTCCAACTTTTTCCTGGTCAACGGTGAAAGAATCAGACAGTCGGTCCTTCATCATTCAGCAATCATCTGATGGTCGGAACTGGTCGGATCTTGGGAAAGTGAGTGCAGCGGGAAACTCTTCAGTCCTGAAGAAGTACTCCTTCAGCCTTGACCAGTTGGATGAACAATCGACCATGGTTCGTCTGGTTTTGGTGAATACCGCCGGACCGGATCAGATGTTCAACAATGTGAACATTCCGTGCGGACGGAGTCTGATCAAAGCTGACATCGAACTCTATCCGAACCCCAATCAGGGAACGTTTGTAATTGATCTCAAGCAAACCCGCGAAGAGACCCTTGAAATATCGGTGCTGAATATGCTGGGTCAGAATGTGTATGGTAAACTGCACAACGCCGGTCGGCACAGTAAGATTCCGATGGATCTGCGTGGATTGCCTTCCGGTATGTACCAGATCATCATCACGGGAAATTCAGGGGAGAACGAAATACAGAACATCAAAGTTTTAGTTAAATAAGCAACATACAAGAATTGGAAAAGGGCCATCCTCTGGGTGGCCCTTTTTTTGTTTATAGAGAGCTTTGTGAATGGTAGAGATGGAATATCTTCCAGTACAAAATTAATTTGGGCTGAATTTAAGTCCTGAAGAATGGAAGTCTTGTAGAAGATAATGATTTGTTCAACGAGAAATCAGCATTGATGAAAATTTCAGGAAACCATTATTCTCTCATTTCGTAGTCTTGAAGTCAAGTTGAATGAAACCAGTTTTATCCATCCCTCATTCCCGTTTCTCACTATGTTGTTATCTACTTCCCGCACCATCCTCCTGTTGAGTCTGATGGTGCTATCCCCGTTTGTTCAGGCCCAGGTCACTCCGTCGTGGGTGAATCAGGTGAAATCAAAGCCTACTGCATTATTGGATCCATCATACGAATATAAGAATCTTGAACAGATTGGAGATGTGGTTTACAAAAATGGGCAAGTATATTCTTGTGGTCGTTTTTCAGGAGCACGAGGTTTTTTTGGTTCCATCACCAAATATGCGGACACATCCAAATTGTATTCATTTTGGGATTCTACTAAGGCTCAATTTTTTACACCGTTCATTTCATGTACCGACAATCAGGGCAATTACCTTTGGGTGAAAACACTCACAAACAATCAAAGCTTGACGAATGGTGTTACTATGAGTATGGTGGCGGTCCGTTTGTGCAGCGATCCGGATGGGAATATTTATGTATCAGGATCTTCTATATACGGAGATTCTGTTAAATACGATGGCCAGTTAATCTTCACGGATGAGCTTGGCTATACCAACAGTTTTTCATATCTGCTTAAAGTCTCTCCATCAGGCCAGCTACTATGGTCAAAGTTCTGGGTTCAGTCGGAAAATGGTCAATCATCCGGGGAAGCTGAAATTTTGGTTGGGTTGTACCATTTCAATAATAAAATTCATGTCCACAATGTGTCACCCGGACTAAAGTTCAACGGGAACTTTTATCCTTTTGGGCCAACCAAAAACGGAACCATCCGGTTTCGTACGGATGGCACATTTGATGGGGCGGGTCCTCTGGTTACCCCAATGGATGATGGAGGTGAGTTGATTACCTCTTCTTACAATCCAAAGTCAGGAAATTTTATGATGGCGGAAAATTTGATTCGTAATCCAAATGTCATTTCTCCGGCATTTTCATATTATTCTCAACTCCATGTCTATGATTCCACTCTGGCGCTCAAAAGGTTTTTCAAAATTCGTGCAACGGAAGGAACAGACACAGCCCAAATTACAAATGTCGCCTCTGTTGTTGAAGATCAGGAAGGCAACATCATCGGAACGGGTTATGCAACAGGCGGGGGTGGTGCCGATATTTGGGATCTGGTTGTAAACAACCATAAAATGCGAATAGGTTATTTCCCTTCTCCCAATCAATATAATGCACTAAAATTTATGTTTCGGATCAGCAAAGATGGTTGCTTGCAATGGGTAAGAATGATCAATGAGACGCACGATAACGGATTGCTTGTACTTCCCAATGGTTCCATTGCAGCTCTCGCAACTCCCACTGGTATTTGTGATTGTGGGCCATTCGTAGCAGCTCCATCAATGGGAGTTGATTCGACTTCCGTCTTTTATTATGATGTGAATGGAATTCAAACTGGCCAGTCTCCACAAATAAACCTTGACTACACAATTTATTCCCCGTGGAGCCAGGCGTATTTTGGATCGTTCAATTCGTTCTCCCGCATGTCACCCACCCCCGATGGATTTGTTGGGAGCTATGGCAGGGGCTTTTTCCGGTTTCAGTATCCAACCTATCCTCCGGCCGGCATCGATTCAGTCGCTTCCATTTCGGCCAATGGTCCGTTGGAACTCTGCCAGGGAAACAGTGTAACATTGACGGCATCAAATGGAACATCGTATGAATGGACACCCGGATCAGCCACCACACAGTCCATCACAGTTACACAAGCCGGCACATACCAGGTTAAAATCGGACTTCCGGGTGGCTGCTACGGATATACATCGGTAATAGTGAAAGTGAATGCCGCACCGTCTGTGAATGCGGGACCCAATCGTCAGGCAGTGATGAACACCGGAAACCTTCAACTGGCTGGCACACCTGCGGGAGGCACATGGTCGGGCAGTGGTATTTCTCCGACCGGATCCTTTTCTACCATTGTCAGTCCCGGTACCTATGGCGTCCGTTATGATGTAACTTCAGGTTCCTGCACTGCATCTGATTCTACTTTCATTCTGATTCTTCCGATGATTTCAGAAGGCGTTCAGTCACCAGTGGCTAGTGTACAGGGAGGTACATATTCAGGACCGCAGAATGTGACACTGAGTTCTGCCACAACCGGAGCCCAGATCTACTACACCACCTCAGGCAATGTTCCGAAGGTGGGAACCGGTTTCACCAAACTCTACACCGGACCTGTCGCCATTATTCAGAATACAACCCTGAAAGCAATCGCGATGAAAGACGGTGAGAAAGATTCTCCTCTGATGACACAGGTGTACACCATCCAGAATCCGGGTATTGCCGGCACACCGGTGATTTCTCCGGCAAACGGAACATTCTCCAGTATTCAGTTGGTGACGATCACAAGCAGCACACCAGGTGCGGATATTTACTTTACGACCAACGGTAACCTTCCTTTGATCGGCACGCCAAATTCCTTCACACGGAAATACACTACTCCTTTTGCGGTTTCTCAAACGACCACGATCAAGGCAATCGCCATCAAGGACGGAATCCTCAATAGTGCTTATTCACAAGCAACTCTGACTTTTGCAACTCCGGCAGTCACACAACCGGTTCAGTTTTCACCGGCACCCGGATTGCATGCAGGTCCGGTTTCGGTGACGATGAGTTCCGCTACACCGGAAGCCGCGATCTACTACACCACCAATGGCAATGTGCCAAGAACGGATATCCCCAACTTTTTCACCCGGTTGTACAGCAGCCCGCTCAATCTTTCCGTATCCACCAGCATCCGGGCTGTGGCGGTTAAATCTGGACTGGCCTCCAGTTCGGTTGCATTGGCGGTGTACACAATTGGCGGTGGCTTCCGTGAGGCAACTGATATTGAAAGTATGGAAGTATATCCAAACCCAACGACAGGCAATGTACAGGTACAGCTTCCTGCCTCTGAAACGGACGGTATCTTGACAGTGATCAATCTGCAGGGAAAAGAACTTCAGCGGATGGAACTGAGAAAGGCCGAAAAAGAGACAACTCTTTCTCTGGAATCATATCCGGCCGGATTGTACCGGATCCAGCTTCGCAATGCTTCCGGTCTTCAGAGTCTGACGGTGATGAAGCAGTAGGAGAAGAGAGCAAATTCAACAAATCAAATTCTTAATAATCGTAACCCCTTTTTTATGTCAAAACTAAATATTCGTACTCTATCACTGCTGAGCCTGATGATGGTACTCTCCCCGTTTGTTCATGCCCAGATCACACCCTCATGGGTGAATCAGGTGCAATCCACGCCCGCACCAGAAATGACAACGAGTTCATATGGAAACATTCCAAGAGTGTGTGACGTCCTCTATTCAGGTAACAATATTTACAGTTGCGGTATGTTCAATGGTGTAAAATCCAATTTTGGTTCACTGGTTGTGCATAGCGATACGAATCGCCCGAATCGTATGTACAATAGTACCGATTTCAGAAATGATTATCTGAATGGATTTGTGGCAAGTGCTGATATGCAAGGTAATTACCAATGGGTTAAGATGATTTCATACTCTAATATTGATTATCCTGATTCTCTTTTGGTTAGCCCTTCGTCAAATAATTATTGGCCATTGGCCAATACGGCTTATCGGATTTGCAAAGGTGAAGCTGGAAATATTTATGTAACCGGTAGTGTTATTGCTGACTCAGTGTTTTGGGATAAACAATTGATTTATACGCCACCACGGGTTTTCGTTCCGAATACTCCTGTGAGTTTTCCATATGTGAATCATTACCTGATAAAAATTTCACCTTCAGGGCAATTGCTCTGGTCCCGGTTCTGGAAATCCGGTGAAGGATCTGCCATTATAAATGCGTTCGCAACGAATGGAAAAATAGTCGTTCATGAACTCACAGGAGGATTGGACTATCAGGGAATTACATTTGGCGGAAGCTCTGGTATCCAAGGGTGGACAATCCGCTTCAATCCGGATGGCAGCTTTGACGGAGCTGGGTTATTGAACCCCGATCCATTTAGCAATACATATTTAACCAGTTCTTTTCATTCCCCTTTGACGAAAAATGCGGTTGTTTTAAAAAGCCTGAATGCTTGGTCCTCGGGTCCTTTGGCTGATAATTTTGAAAAGAAAGGGGCCAGAATTCAGGTATTTGATTCGACCTTGGCTTTGGTTAAAAATTTTCCTGTGTATGGGGTAAACAGTCAGTCTGATACGGTCATAATTGTGTTGGAATCAGCAGTAGAAGATTTGGACGGGAACATCACCTGTATGGCAAAATTGAATATGTTTCTTCCAATTTCAAGCGAATGTGGGGTGCTGGTCAATGGGACGTTTGCCAGAGTTGCAATAGTGTATCCTCCATTTGCTTCTGAAACATATATTTTGTTTAGGCTCAACAAGGATGGTTGTATTCAGTGGGCCAATCAGATTCAAAGTATCCATTCGAACGGACTTGTTCACTTTCCCAACGGGTCACTCGCTGCGATACGAACACCGGATCCATTTTTAGTAAACCTTGACGGCAGCAAGCAAGTTGATTCCACATCAATCGTATACTACGATCAGAACGGTCGGATTACAGGAGGATCCCAATCCATCCTTATGGACAAAACCCTAATGTTTTCCTGGAATACTAGTTTTGCGGGAAGTCCTGAAGCATTCTCCCGCATGTCACCCACCCCCGATGGATTTGTTGGGAGCTATGGCAGGGGCTTTTTCCGGTTTCAGTATCCAACCTATCCTCCGGCCGGCATCGATTCAGTCGCTTCCATTTCGGCCAATGGTCCGTTGGAACTCTGCCAGGGAAACAGTGTAACATTGACGGCATCAAATGGAACATCGTATGAATGGACACCCGGATCAGCCACCACACAGTCCATCACAGTTACACAAGCCGGCACATACCAGGTTAAAATCGGACTTCCGGGTGGCTGCTACGGATATACATCGGTAATAGTGAAAGTGAATGCCGCACCGTCTGTGAATGCGGGACCCAATCGTCAGGCAGTGATGAACACCGGAAACCTTCAACTGGCTGGCACACCTGCGGGAGGCACATGGTCGGGCAGTGGTATTTCTCCGACCGGATCCTTTTCTACCATTGTCAGTCCCGGTACCTATGGCGTCCGTTATGATGTAACTTCAGGTTCCTGCACTGCATCTGATTCTACTTTCATTCTGATTCTTCCGATGATTTCAGAAGGCGTTCAGTCACCAGTGGCTAGTGTACAGGGAGGTACATATTCAGGACCGCAGAATGTGACACTGAGTTCTGCCACAACCGGAGCCCAGATCTACTACACCACCTCAGGCAATGTTCCGAAGGTGGGAACCGGTTTCACCAAACTCTACACCGGACCTGTCGCCATTATTCAGAATACAACCCTGAAAGCAATCGCGATGAAAGACGGTGAGAAAGATTCTCCTCTGATGACACAGGTGTACACCATCCAGAATCCGGGTATTGCCGGCACACCGGTGATTTCTCCGGCAAACGGAACATTCTCCAGTATTCAGTTGGTGACGATCACAAGCAGCACACCAGGTGCGGATATTTACTTTACGACCAACGGTAACCTTCCTTTGATCGGCACGCCAAATTCCTTCACACGGAAATACACTACTCCTTTTGCGGTTTCTCAAACGACCACGATCAAGGCAATCGCCATCAAGGACGGAATCCTCAATAGTGCTTATTCACAAGCAACTCTGACTTTTGCAACTCCGGCAGTCACACAACCGGTTCAGTTTTCACCGGCACCCGGATTGCATGCAGGTCCGGTTTCGGTGACGATGAGTTCCGCTACACCGGAAGCCGCGATCTACTACACCACCAATGGCAATGTGCCAAGAACGGATATCCCCAACTTTTTCACCCGGTTGTACAGCAGCCCGCTCAATCTTTCCGTATCCACCAGCATCCGGGCTGTGGCGGTTAAATCTGGACTGGCCTCCAGTTCGGTTGCATTGGCGGTGTACACAATTGGCGGTGGCTTCCGTGAGGCAACTGATATTGAAAGTATGGAAGTATATCCAAACCCAACGACAGGCAATGTACAGGTACAGCTTCCTGCCTCTGAAACGGACGGTATCTTGACAGTGATCAATCTGCAGGGAAAAGAACTTCAGCGGATGGAACTGAGAAAGGCCGAAAAAGAGACAACTCTTTCTCTGGAATCATATCCGGCCGGATTGTACCGGATCCAGCTTCGCAATGCTTCCGGTCTTCAGAGTCTGACGGTGATGAAGCAGTAGGAGAAGAGCGTCATTTCATACATAAAAAGGCAGGGAGTGAATTTCGCTCCCTGCCTTTTTATGTATGAAATGATAGTTGGTATGCGGTTCAAACTTTTTAAACCTCCAGTACGTTTCAAACCAATATTCAACCCTGAAATCCAGATGATCAATTAATTTCATTGTGAAGGTTTTCAAATAGTTAAAACACAACCGGCAGCATCGCAGCAAATAATGGACTAATAAATTGGTATGAGTAAACTGATTGGATGGGCATTGATTTCCTTTTGGCTATGGATTTTATTTTTTCCCTCCCCGGATAAAACGCAATTTTGAAACCCAACAATTTCTCAGGTCTTTGTCTTCCAACCAATCATCCATTCGGCAACTTCACCCAGCCTGGCTGAGGATTCTCCATTGGGTGACATTTTATACCTTATTGGTGATGGTCTGGAGTGGAATGCTGATTTACTGGGCTTATCCTGCGTATAAAATTGGATCATGGCCAGTTATTCCAAAGTCCTGGTTCAACGTTCTGGGTCTCGAATCGCAACTGGCAAACGGACTTGCCTACCATTTTAATTTTATGTGGATACTGATGGGTGCGGGCTTTTTCTATCTTTTGTTCAGTACGTTTTTTCAGAACTGGAAGCACCTTGTTCCCGTTCCGTCTGATGGAAAGCGGTTATGGCAAATGGGACGGTTTGCCCTTGGGCTGGAAAAAGAAAAACCCGTTGAGGGCAAATACAATCCGGCCCAGAAACTGGCATATTTTACGACCATTCTGGCTCTGGCACTGGTGGTGGCTTCCGGGTGGGCCATTTACAAACCTGCCCGCCTGTTCTGGATGGCCGAAGCACTGGGAGGTTATCGCAATGCCAGATTCATCCATTTTTCCTGCACTGTGTACCTGGTTCTCTTTTTTGTTGTCCATGTGATCCAGGTTGTCAGGGCTGGCTGGCGTAATTTTTCAGCCATGGTCACAGGAGGCACTTCAACCCAATCCCCGAATCAAATCCCATGAAAACGCCATTCACGCGGAACGCAGTTATTTCCTGGCTGTTTTTCTTTGGACTGGGACTAGGCACGTTCTTTTTCCTACGGCACATCAATAAAGGACCGAAAATCGACGGAATTCCGGCATCCCTTCGGCAAGGACTGGAGAGAAATGAACAAATCAGCCGGAAGTTGCCTGTCCAGAGGGTTCTCGAATTTCCAAAATCAGCTGCCGTCCTGAAGCCCAGAGCCAACGGCAAATACGGTTTGAAAACGGCACTTGATTCGGCTTCTTTCCGGATGCAGGTTGTCAATCCCACCTCTGGTGATACGCTGTCTTTTACAACAGACCAATTGAAGGCTCTGCCTAAAACTGAAGTGGTGTTCGATTTTAAATGCATTGAAGGCTGGAACCAGATCACCTGGTGGGCCGGACTCCGCTTTTCCGATTTTATCCGCAAATTTTACCCACATTTACTGAATCCTGACGGTACTCTGAAATATGCCCATGTAGGATTGATGACACCCGACAAACAGTATTATGTGGGAATAGATGCAGAGTCGATGATGCATCCTCAGACATTGTTGTGCTATGAAATGAGTGGTCAGCCACTTCCGTTGAATCAGGGATACCCTCTTCGGCTGATTATACCCGTGAAATACGGAATCAAGCATCTCAAACGGATCGGTTACTTGTATTTTAGTAAAGAGAAACCCAAAGACTTCTGGGCGGAAAGAGGCTATGATTATGATGCAGGCCATTGAGAAATGACCCGACAGGACATAAAAAAACCCGGAAATAATCCGGGTTCTTTGGATTAAGAAACGGGGACCTCTTTTTCTAGTACAAATTTTTTCTGACTTACTGAGTAAGCCGGAAGCAACCGAAATCCCGTTCAGAGCAAACCCATTATCCTGCTACAAATGTTAAGGCCTGGCTGACGGAGAGACTTTCAGCGATTGTTCGAATTGACCATCCCATCGTTCGCTGACCTTTGATTGCGTTCCGTTGTCGTTCCCAACAGAAAAAATCAGAACCTCCAAATCCACGTTCATCTTAATGTTTTCCTGCCTGCAGGTCGCTTCCCGTCAGGCGTTTCTGGCAATTCCTCATTCGTTCACTTCAATCACAATCGTTTATCTTTCACACATTCCACTTATTGAATTCTGAAAAACCGTGTCGTTCTTTTTATCGAACAGGGCCTTTAATTCAAAACTGTTGAATTTGTCTGGCATACTTTCATTTGAACAGGACAAAGGTGAGGTGCCATTTGCAGGTACCCAATGACTTATGAAGTGATCGGAATGTTTTATGTCACAGCTATGTATGACAAATGGAGACAATCAGACGATTCTGCCGTCTTTCAACGTAATGCACCGGTCTGATTTGGCTGCGATGCCCGGATCGTGGGTTACAATCACGATGGTCTGGTTATGGTTTTCGCTGAGTTCTTTAAAAATATCAAAAACGATTTTGGCATTGTTCGAATCCAGGTTGCCTGTAGGCTCATCTCCGAAAATAATGACGGGGTCGTTGATTAATGCCCGGGCAATGGCCACCCTTTGTTGCTGCCCACCCGAAAGCTGCCCCCCTTTTTTCTCGATCTGGTCCTTCAGTCCGAGCATATCCAGTTTTTGAATGGCTCTGTCCCGGATTTGCTGTGGGGTATATTTTTTCAGTCGCATGGCCGGCAGGCACACGTTTTCGAGCACAGTGAATTCTGGCAGAAGATAATGAAACTGAAACACAAAGCCGATGTCACGGTTCCGAAGCGAGGCCAGTTGATTGCTGTTGAGCGATTTTAACAGGTTTCCGTTGATGTTGATTTTGCCATTGTAATCGGTGTCCAGAGTAGACAGTACATAAAGCAATGTGGACTTCCCACTTCCGGATTGTCCGGTAATGGCTACAAATTCACCTTTTCCAATCTCCAGTGACACATCCTTCAGTGCCTGAAATTGTTCTGCTCCTTTGTAAAACTTGTTTAATCCTTCGGTTGTGATCATCGTTTTGTCGCAGGGGCAAAAGTAGAAGGTCTGGCCGAAAGTCCATCTTTTCCATGCCACAGTTTCGAAAAAGAATCGGCAATGGTTAGAGCCATCTTTTTTTTGCCTCTGTTACGTGTGGGTCTTAAGTTTTCGCATATTTGGCGACCCATTTAAACCGGGCCAGACATTTGAATGTTGGATGAGTATTTCAAATGTGTTGCCCGGAAAACATAGTACTTTTTTTACCGCATCATTTTAACCGGAATGGAGAAATATTTAGGCATTGACATTGGTGGAAATCATGTTAAGACAGGCCTCGTTGATAAGGATGGAACCATCCACGATTTTCAAAGTTACCACACCTCGGACCTGAAAGAAGACGGGGATTTTATTGGTAAGTTCATCGACATCGTAGCCTTCAAACTGCTGGGCCATAAAGAGATCCAGAAAGTAGGTATTGGATTGCCTGGTATGATCACAAAGGACAGAAAGGTTCCCATCGAAATTCCGGCCATTCCTGACCTCAACGGACAACCATTTTATAACCGGCTCAAAGAGCGATTTCCGGACAAGGAATTCTTTCTGGAAAACGATGCCAATGCCGCGGCGCTTGGAGAGTACCTGTTTTCAAAACAAAAGCTACCGCCTACATTTTCCTTTATTACCCTGGGAACCGGAATTGGAAGTGCCGTTGTAATGGACGGTGAAATATTCAAAGGTGGTGACGGAAACGGGCTCGAACTGGGCCACATCCGGAGCCGAAATGAACGCCATCTGGAAGCCAATATCGGAAAGCAGGGCATTATCAATCTGGCAACCATACGGCTGGAAGAGTATTCCGGAACCACGATGATTCCAAGAGATCAGCCTGTTTCAGCCACAAAGCTGGTCGTCTCAGCTTCAGAAGGAGATGAGTTTTCACAGACCGTTTTTTACGAAGTAGGGGAGATTCTGGGTGAAGGCCTCATTGCCCTGATCCGGATTCTGGATATTAAAACAATTGTAGTTGGTGGGGGGCTTTCCGCCAGTTTTGAATACATCAAACCTGGCGTTTGGAAAGTGCTCAATGCGTATCTTCCTCCTTATTATACAAAGGCACTTGATTTCAGGCTTGCCTCACTGGGAAATGACGCTGGCGTGCTGGGTGCAGCAGCATTGTGCTTTCAGGTTTAAGGGTATTTTCGGAAGAAAGTTTCCGGTGTAAGGTTTTTGGTTTCGCGTCACTGAAGAGCTGATCTCATTTTTGCTTCCTTTGGAAAGTAATAATGCGGGCATATTTAATTTGAACACAACATGCCAATAGATAAGATCAGCGACTTAAAAACGGTGTATGAACTACACAAGGCAATGGAAGAGAACCAGGTCATCATTGCCTATGAAGGTGAATTTACCTCCAACATCACCCAATCGGTATTGTCGTTGGCGGAAAAAAATCTGGATCAGAAGCTGGATAAAGGTCAGACCAAACGAAGGGCCTTTAATATTGCTGTAGAATGTCTCCAAAACATCTCCACGCATTCTGACCGGAATGAGGACTTTCCAAACAGCATTTTTATCATTGGGCAGGAAGGCAACGAATTTTATATAAGCTCAGGTAATACAATCAAAGCCTCGAAAGTCGAAAACCTTCAACGGAAACTGGAGCAGATCAACAATCTGGACAGCGACGGTCTGAAACAGCTGCATATGCAGGCCATCAAAGAATCGATGAAACGTCAGGAAAGCAACAATGCCGGGCTGGGTCTGATTTCCATTGCCCGTAAATCGGGAAAGAAACTGGACTATCAGTTTGTTCCTGTCGATCAGGACAATTCTTTTTTCTCGTTTCAGGCTACATTTTTTAAACAGGAAGAATCACTATAACTATGGAAAAAATTACCCTTTCAGGAACATTTGAAACACCGGCAGTTGTTCTGGATTCAGAAGAAGGCAAACTCGAATTTTCGGGACGGTCTCTGCCTGAAGACACTACATCTTTTTACCGGCCTATTATGAGCTGGATTGAACAATATCTCGCTCATCCGAAAGACAAAACCAACATTGCCATCAAGCTCGAGTATTTCAATACTGCGACCAGTAAAGTCTTGCTCAATATGCTCACCAAGTTTGAGAATACCGGCAACGTCACAGTACATTGGTTTCATTACCAGGAAGATGAAGATATGCTGGAAAGTGGAAAAGAGTTTGAAGAACTCGTCAACCTTAATTTTGCATACCACACTTTTGATTAAGCCGGAAGACGCATCAACACGTCTATACCCCATCCAGAATAGTAAAAATGAGGAGCCGAATTCTCTGATTTGAAGTAGTCTTCACTGATTGCTGATTTTTTTGGATTCTTATTTTGATGAAGTAATTCCGATCTTTTTTTTGATACGAATGAAAAGAGGCTCAGTTTTGGGCCTCTTTGTTTTTTAATGCCGAACATGGGCCACCAAATGAAACCCCGTTTATGTGTGTTGGGAGCAGGCTCCTGGGCCACCGCTCTTTGTAAAATATTTTCAGAAGCCGGACTGGAAGTGCAGTGGTGGTTTCACCGAAAAGAAGATGCCGATCATTTTGCCGAGTTTCGGCAGAATCCCCGTTATCTGACAGATGTTGATTTCGGTAACCGGCCGGTTTCAGTGTTTCATAATGCAGTTGATGCACTTGAAAATTGCGACTGGGTGCTGGTCGCGATTCCCTCCGCTTTTGTGGGCGCCGTTCTGGAATCCATTCCGGTTGAGGCTTTGAAAGGGAAAAAAGTGATTTCTTCGATCAAAGGTATTTTGCCGGCACAATTGCAGTTGGTCACCGATTTTCTCAATCAGCATTTTGGTACTCCCTGGGAAAATATGGCAGTGATTGGCGGTCCCTGCCACGCTGAAGAAGTTGCGTTGGAAAAGCAGAGTTACCTTACCATTGGTGCAGCCGATATTGGTTTTGCAGAGGAAATCCGGAGCATCATCCAAAGCCGGTATATTCTGGCCACCACATCGAACGACCTAAATGGAATTGAATGGGCCGCTGTTTTGAAAAATGTGTACGCCATTGCCTGTGGTGTTTGCCATGGTTTGGGGTATGGGGATAATTTTCAGGCGGTCCTTGTGTCGAATGCCATGCAGGAAATGAATGTTTTTCTTCAGTATCAATGCAAAGGCAATCGGGATACCCTCGCTTCTGCATACCTGGGTGATCTTCTTGTGACTGCTTACTCAACCTTTAGCCGGAACCGTACATTTGGAAACATGGTGGGCAGAGGATATGGCATCAAAGCAGCTCAGGTGGAACTGGGCATGGTGGCCGAAGGATATTATGCCATTAAAGCACTGCATAAAATGACAGAGAATCATAGCCTTACACTGCCGATTGCACGGGCTATGTACCAGATTATGTATGAAAATGCACCGGTGAAAGAGACCATTTCAGGATTGAAATCCATCCTGAAGTAGGCAAACATCTTTGAATTCATATGGTAGAACCCTATGAATATCCGCAGTTTCCGGAATAATCTTTATTTTGGCCGAAACCTTCGGTAATGTAAGCTTTATGCCTGAAAAGGATTTTGAATAGTGGGTGGTTAAGTAGTTGATTCACAAATTCAAATTCAGGTGGATTTTAAGCCGTCCTAATTTTAATTTTTACAGCAAAACGATGCGCAGATTTATACTAATCCTCACTTTCAGCCTGTTTTTATCTCAGGTATTTGCCCAAAGCCAATCCTACCATGTCCTTACTATGAAGGGCTCTGTGGTGAGTAAAAACATGGGCCGTGAGTTTCAGACAGGTGATATTATTTCGACTGATGATGAGCTGACTTTCAAAGGTGCTGATGACATGGTTGGGTTGGTGAGGTCTGATGGCAAACGCTTTGTGTTGAAAAACATTGAAGAAAAAAAAGGCGCCCGGTTAAAATATTCCGAAGCCAAGATGATCGGTAAAACGCGTATTGAATGGAAAAATCTCACATTGAGCACTCTGGATGATTTGAAAGAGTATTTCACAGAAGCTCCATACATCTTTCTCGATTCCATTGCCAAAGTTCGAATCAACAACAAAACATTTTCACAGAACGGGGCACAGTTTTTCTATTTTCATTTTTACTGGAAAGGCCCGAACGGAGAAGAGGAAGTGGACAAGAAACTTGAATACAAGAAGGATACGTTAATTCTTCGCCAGTCTTCCATTTTTAAGGTGGATAAAAAGCCGATTGACATGAAGGATGTTCGTGAATATTCGATGGTATACTACAACCGTGGTGAGCTGATCAAAATTGGATTGTTCAATGTGATTTTTCCGGATCAGGAAAAAATGAAAACTGAAGTGAGGATGCTGGTAGAGAAAATGCAGAAAAACAATTTTTCTCCAAGGGTTATTCACGGGGAAGTTGAGGCCTATTTTCGTCAGTTTTACGGATCAATTGATAAAATCAACCTGGTTCACTGGCTGAAGAATAACTTTAATATTCCGGTCAAATAAGGCCAGTCTGATTTAATAACTTCGGATAAAACCGGTTAGTCCCAGATCCCGGAGGCAGGCAATTTCTTCTTCTGCCATTTTGCGGCTTGGGTATTGATGCAGCATTACCCTGTACAGTTTGCCATCTTTCAGAGTCGCTACCTGGATGTACACATCTTTAATTCCTTTCAGAATAAGTTGCTGGCAGGTTTCCCTGGCCGAAATCAAATCGGTGTTTGCCGCAACCTGAAAACCATATCCTTCCATTTTTTTGGTATGGCCCCAGAAATTGTAGGTATTGCCTGGAAAGTATAGTGCTGTGTTGAGAACCTCGGAGGCCAGATAACTTGGGAGATAGGGCCCGAAAGCCAGATTGGGATCGTTGACCACTTCAATTGAAACTTTGGCGGCCCCATAACGCATGAGGTCAATTACCTGAGCGGCGCATTTCGATAAATCAATGATGCGGGTTTTTACATGTGGTCCTCTGTCGTTGATTTTCAATATCACAGCCTTACCGTTCATGAGGTTGGTAACCTTCACTTTTGTACCAAATGGAAGGGTTCGGTGAGCAGCAGTAAACTTGAAGATATCAAACTTTTCTCCACTTGCAGTCCGCTTACCATGGAAGTCTTCTCCATAATATGAGGCCCTTCCTTTCAGTCGGATGGTAGAACCTTTTTGGGCCCCCGCTGAAAAGAATACAAAGAAAAAAAGCACCGGTAGAATCCGGAATTTGTTCATTTTCAATGGCTTATATTGAAAGGAACTCGCAATATTACAGATTTCTTTTATATCTGGTGCTTTATTCATCCCATTGTAATTCAAAAATCCCGTATAATTGACACAAATTTCTAGCACGTGGAAGAAAGGAACGACCGGAACGAAATCTTTGCGAAAAGGGTTAAAGCAGGGAAAAGAACGTATTTTTTTGATCTGAAATCCACCCGCTCCGAGGATTTTTATTTAACGATAACAGAGAGCAAAAAAAAGTTTGCTCAGGACGGGACCTTTGTCTTTGAGAAACATAAGATCTTCCTGTATAAAGAAGATTTCGAAAAATTCATCGAAGCGCTGCATGAGTCATTTGACAAAGTGAAAGAACTAATGCCGGACTACGATTTTTCAAGACCGGTTTCACCATACGACGATGAAGAGAAAGAAATGAGCTGGGAGTAATTTCCCTTCAAGTTGGCTCTATCCTTTGCGGACAGCGAAGGATTTTTTTTTGTGCCTGATCCACCCTGTTTCTCAACCTACATTTGAAAATTTCTCCGCTTACCCGGTTCTTTCTGTTTTTTTTTGTTACCCTGATCACCACCACTCTTGCCGGTGCTGAGTGGATGACAGGGAATTTCTGGTTCAATTTTGGCCAGAAAATAAAACCCCTGGGAATGGATGATTTCTGGAAAGGACTTCAGTTTTCTCTGCCGTTCCTGGGCGTGCTGACCGTTCATGAATTTGGTCACTACTTTTTTGCACGCAAGCACAAAGCCGATGTTACCCTGCCTGTTTACATTCCGGCCTGGCTGGGATTTGTGGCTGTTCAAAGTCTGGGTACAATGGGAGCATTTATTCGTTTGAAATCCCAATTGAAATCCAGACTTGAATATTTTGATGTGGGTGTGGCGGGGCCTCTTGCCGGATTTGTTGCAGCACTTGGATTACTCTTTTATGGGTTTACTCATTTGCCACCACTCGATTATTTGTTTCATATCCATCCGGACTATGCGAAATATGGTGCCGATTATGCACAGCATGTGTACCAGAATCCTGGCGCCAATCTGAAGATCGGGTCCAATCTGCTGTTTCAGTTTTTTGAGACTTATGTGGTAACAGACCAGTCCTTAATACCACATTCCTATGAACTGATGCACTATCCCTTCATTTTTGCCGGGTATCTTTCTTTGTTTTTTACTGCCCTCAACCTCATGCCAATAGGTCAACTCGATGGAGGTCATATCCTGTTTTCCACCTTTGGGTCCCGTGTTCATTCCATTGTTTCGCCGTCCTTATTTGTGCTGTTTATTCTCTACGCAGGCCTTGGAACACCTTATCCCATCGATTTTCAATATGATCCGTATCTACCTGAAAAGCTCTGGAACAACCTGATGATTTTTGGTGTTGTTTTTATCTCAGTGTCCAGGGTTTTCAACTACTATCTCAATAACATAACCCTTGCAGTAGCCATATTCGGATTCCAATATGTGATGAGGATCTGGTTCCCGATGGTGGATGGTAATTCCGGCTGGATTGTGTTTGGACTTATCCTTGGTCGGTTTCTGGGTATTTATCACCCTGAAGTGGAAAACAATCAGCCATTGGATACAAAACGACTCATCATATCCTTTTTGGCTTTGGTGGTTTTCGTGATCTGCTTTTCGGCCAAGCCATTCAGTTGATCCTCTGGATTGTATTTCATCGTCCCAAAACAATCATCTTTCTTCTTTCCGGCTTCCCTCTGTAAAGTGTTTTTACCTACATTTGCGGCCCGAAAATCAACGAAGTAAATACGTAGACTATGCAAAGAACCAAGGTTGTAGACGTGCTGACCGGCCAGGACAAAGGCAAAGAAATCTGTGTGAAGGGATGGGTGCGAACCAAACGAGGCAACAAAAATGTAGCCTTCATCGCTCTCAATGACGGAAGCTCATTTCACTCAGTGCAACTGGTGGCTGACCTCGCAAAATTTGACGAAGACACTTTGCGTAAAGTAACAACAGGTGCCTGTATTTCGGCAACGGGTTTGGTGGTTGAGTCGCAGGGTTCCGGACAATCCGTTGAATTGCAGATGACCTCCATCGAAGTCCTGGGTGAAGCCGATGCCGAAACCTATCCGCTGCAGAAAAAAGGACACTCCCTCGAATTCCTGCGTGAGATTGCCCACCTTCGTTTCCGGACCAACACCTTTGGAGCCGTTTTTCGAATTCGTCATGCGATGGCTTTCGCCATACATAAGTTCTTCAACGACAAAGGCTTTTTCTACATTCATTCGCCGATCATCACCGGTTCTGATGCAGAAGGTGCCGGAGCTATGTTCCGGGTGACCACCCTGGATCCGGTGAATCCGCCCAAAAATGAAACCGGTACCGTCGATTTTAAGGAAGACTTTTTCGGAGGACCAACCAACCTCACCGTTTCCGGACAACTCGAAGCTGAACTCGCCGCCATGGCACTTGGTCAGGTCTATACATTTGGGCCGACTTTCCGGGCTGAGAATTCCAATACCTCGCGTCACCTGGCCGAGTTCTGGATGATTGAGCCCGAAGTGGCGTTCAATGAGATCAAGGAAAATATGGATCTGGCGGAAGAAATGCTTCAGTACCTGGTTCAGTATGCTCTTGATAACTGCAAAGACGATCTGGAGTTTCTCAACCAGCAATACGACAAAGAACTGCTTGATCGTCTCCGTTTTGTGGTGGCGAATAAATTTGAGCGATTAAACTATGGCGAAGCGGTTGAAATCCTGAAAGGATCCGGGGTGAAATTCGAATTTCCGGTGGATTGGGGAACCGATTTAAGTTCAGAACACGAACGCTGGCTGGTGGAAAAGCACTTCCAGAAACCGGTGATTCTGACCAATTATCCGAAAGAGATCAAGGCTTTCTACATGAAGCAGAACGAAGACGGAAAGACCGTTCGGGCAATGGATGTGTTGTTTCCGGGAATCGGGGAAATCATTGGCGGATCTCAAAGAGAGGAGAATTACGACAAGCTTCTCAACCGAATGCACGAAATGCACATTCCGGAAGAAGAACTGTACTGGTACCTCGATACCCGCAAATTCGGAACTTGCCCACATGCCGGATTTGGTCTGGGTTTTGAGCGTCTGATTCTGTTTGTGACCGGTATGGCCAACATCCGTGATGTGATTCCATTCCCACGGACCCCACAGAACGCTGCGTTCTAAAAGCTCTTCACTTTTACATTTTCAAAACCTTTCGGTTTGAGACCCGTCCGTCTTTCCAACGGACGGTGACCATGTACATTCCCTTTTGGGTGGCTTCGGTGCGAAGGTTACCGTCCTTAAATTCTGTTTTCTGCATTTTTCCGGAAAGGTCCGTTAACGAAACGGTTTCAATTCCTTCAAAACCAGAGATGAATATCCGGTCCGTAAATGGATTTGGGTGAACAATAATTGATTCTGCTTCGTCCGTTTTTGATGTGGAAGTAGGAGAGATAATCACTGTTTTCCAGATACTGTCTTCTTTGCAACCATTGGTGACAAGAAGTTGAACGGAATATGTGCCCGGATTCTGATAGGTATGCTGAGGCCCAAATGCGTCGGAACCGGCCGTGCCATCCCCAAAATCCCAGCTGTAACCCAAAGCTGCATAGGAGGTATTCTCAAAACTAACTATGTTGTTCTGTAGTTGAAACCGGAAGTCCGCTTTCGCCAAACGACCATACTGATACCATTTGCGGGCTGAATCCTGGATCAGGCTTTGGGCGGTGGAACGGATAAAAGATGCGGTGGTATCGGGTAGGGTAGAAGGCCTGTAAATGAGCGTTCCTGTGATTGATTTTTGAAAAATGGTTTGGTAGAAAACAACGGCTGCAAGATATGTTCCGCTCACAATCGGGTGACTCTCATCCGGATTATATAATTCGATGGTAGGATGTTCGGCCCTGAATTTCCTCCATACTTCACCGACGGGGGCTACTGATCCTCTGGTTGATTTTGCCATTTTGAGGTACGAGGCTGAAAGTAAATTCTGCATGCCGGTGTAGGTGCAGATTTCCGGGAGAAACGCACAGTTGGAAGCATCTCCGTTTTTTCGTCCCCAGGTCATATAAAACATGGTTTCGGTGCAGGAATCAACTTTATTGATGAGGCTGTCCAGTTTAACGGCATAAGGCAGACGGTCTGATTCGAAATCAGGGAAAGCCGGTTCCTGACTTTGGGCCTGGATCACGACCACATCCCA
>DAIOVD010000059.1:0-22334 GCA_036759185.1 Catalimonadaceae bacterium
TAAAGGCAATGGAATTTTACAGGGCCAGGAGTTTGCTTCTTTCACGAAAACAGACAAAACAGATCAGCCGATATTCCTTCCTTACGCACCACCCGGAGATTCAACATTCTATTATGTGGTTCTAACAGCAATCACCATTACAAACGGAGATTCATGCGTGGTTTCATCCATCCCATTGGTAATCAAAATTGCCCCAACACCGATACCGGGATTGAATATTCTGCCAGCTGATGGATGCAACCCATTAAACAATGTAAATGTGGTGAATACGTCAATGAATTTACCACAAACCGGAATTACAACATTTACCTGGGATCTGGGAGATCTGGGAACCTATTCCGGAACGACTCCTCCTCCTTTAACTTTTACCAATACAACAAACGTCAACAAACGCGATACCATCCGGATCTGTGTGCAAACCGGTGATGGTTGCAGTTACTGTACTGAAAAAGTTGTGGTTACCTATCCTTCACCAAAGGCAGAAATTGTAACCATCGACAGTATTTGTTCCGGGGAGTCGGTTGCCATTTCGGCCAACACCGTTGGAGCAGTCACTCATAAATGGGATTTTACGGATTATGACGGAACTTCTTCGAATCAGACTTCGCTGGACAAAGTATTTACAAACAATACGAACCAGTCAAAAGTCTTTACTATTAAACTGACGGTGAGGTCTTCGGCCGATTGTCCTTTCATAGTTGAAAAAACATTAAAAGTGAATCCCAATCCGGACTTTGCATTCCAGACAAACACTGTCCAGGATGCTAATTGTGGTCCATTAAACGCCACCATTACCTACCTTAATCCGATCAACAGTATTCACTATTCCTGGAAATTTGGAGATGGAGATACTTTGGAAACGGCATCAACTGATACGATTCACAAAGTATATACGAACGAAACCTCTTCACCAGTTCAGAATCCAATCCGCGTAACAGCCACATCAGCATCGGGTTGTACCACAGTAAAGCAGTCCTTCATAACCATCAATCCTCTGGTGCGTGCCAGATTCAAAAATACGCTGGATTCAGGTTGTACTCCGCTCAGGGTTGTTTTTACCGATAGTTCAACAGTGGCGGCCAATGTTCGCAGATGGATTATCAACGGCGTTCCGGTTGTTAATCAATCTGAACAACTCACCCATACCTTTGTCAACACAGGGCTCACTGATACAGTGTATACAGTTAAACTGGCTGTTCGGAACAACATTGGATCCAACTGTGTGGATACAATGGTCCGAAAGATTAAAGTCTGGCCTAAACCAAGGGCCAATGACCTGCTGATCTCTCCTTCTGAAGGTTGCAGCCCATTGCCTGTATCGTTTAATGGAAATGTGGAAAGTGCGGTCCAGTTCAATTGGGAATTTGGAGATGGAACCGATACCACGCTGAATGGCCAGGACTTCAGCCACACTTTCTACAATTCGCACCCCGTATCCAACATGACCTATCAGGTAGTTCGGTATTCGATTTCATCAAAAGGATGCCGTGACACTACACGCCGTCAGGTGGTAGTTCGTCCGAATACCCAGGCTGTTATTTCATCTCTGCAATCAAATGGCTGTACTCCATTTACGGTCCAGTTATCTGCCCTCAATTCAGTCAATGCCAATTCATTTATTTGGAATTTTGGAGATGGAAGTCCAGTGAATACCTCATCTAGTCCGAATTACACGTTTGTGAACAATTCAGATTCCATCCAGTCATTCACTATTCGGTTGATAGCTAAAAAGCTTCAGGCCAATACCTGTCCGGATACGGCAGAAACAATCGTGAAAGTGTATCCGGCACCCCAGGCTGATTTTTCAACCAATAACAACATTGGCTGCGGACCGCTCCCAATTTCACTGACCAATACTTCCACCGGCGGGCAATCATCATATTGGGTTTTGAGTTCAGGTGGAATCAGCGATACGCTTGTACCGAATGCACTTGGGATCCACGATACCATCATTGACAATCCAAATTTCGCGGCCAAAACAATCCGTGTTGACCAAACAGTCATTTCAAATATGGGTTGCATCGCTAAAAAGACACAAAACATTCAGATCTATCCGAATCTGACAGCAAGTTTCATTCATGATTCCAGTGGCTGCCAGCCTCAGATTGTGAAGTTTCAGAATACCAGTGAAAATTATCTTGGAAGTTATACCTGGGATTTCGGAGATGGAAGTACCAGTAATGAAAAGAGCCCTCTTCATATCTACGAAAACTTCAGCTCAAAAGACACGACATTCAATGTTCTTCTCACTTCGGTGTCTCCTGTAGGGAATTGTGTTCGTCAGGCAACGGGACATGTTCACGTTCTGGCAACCCCAAGGGCAGATTTCCGATTCTTGTCAGACTCTTCCATCCAACTACCAGTCAACACTATCACAATCGGAAACCAGTCGACTTTCCGCAACAACTGGACTTACGACTGGACATATGGCGACGGATCGCTTGAACACAGTGGCGATGCGAGCTTTGTTCACACCTTCCAATTGAGTAATGAAGATTTTCTGGACACCAATTTTGTAGTCACCATGATTGCCCGTAGTCCTTCAGGTTGTACCGATACTGTCCGTAAGTCAATGGTTGTGAAACCAGGAATTCCGAAAGCAGAGTTTGAAGCAACGCCTAGAGAAGGATGCCGTCCGTTGGAAGTGCAGTTTACCAGTCTTTCATCGTATGCCCGAAAATATGAATGGGTATATGTAGACAAAGAGGGATCCCCGGAAATTATTCTCACTGACCGTAATCCGGTGGTATTCTTTGAAAGTGCTGGTCTGAAGACTGTGAAACTTAGAATCAAAGGCCTTGGCGGACAAGATTCCATTGAGAAAGTAGAATACATTAATGTGTTTGAGACACCGAGAGCCAGTTTCTATGTAGATCCGACACCACCGAGTACAGTTGTTGCTCCGGAAGAACCAGCATTTTTCATTCCGAATGATAACAGGACTGAATACCAGTATACCTGGACCTTCGGCGACGGAGACTCTTCGAACCAACGGTCAACCCAGCACAAATACGCACATCCTGGAATCTATGATGTGTCATTGAAAGTAGTCGGACCGAATGGATGCTGGGCTGCCGATACCATCATAGGTGGTGTGGTTGCCAGGGGTGACCAGATTCTGGCAGTGCCAACAGCATTTACTCCGAATCCGGCGGGATCCAATGGCGGTATCGTCGGAGGAGATGGTGAAAACGATGTATTCTATCCGTTTGTGAAAGGATTATCCGGTATGACGATGCAAATCTACAACCGCTGGGGACAACTGATCTTCATTAGCAACAAGCTCAACTATGGATGGGATGGTTATTACCGCGGTAAACTGATGCCATCAGACTCGTATGTCTACCGCATCGTAGCAGAATTTTCAAATGGTGAATCTCAGACCTTCCTGGGAGATGTGACTTTATTACGCTAATAATGAGAACCTTAAACGTAATGTTATGAAAAAATTATTCATACTTTTTGCACTGGCCACAATGGCAGGAGAGGCATGGGCACAAGACCCTCAGTTCTCTCAGTTTTATGCAGCGCCTTTGTACCATAATCCGGCATTTACCGGTGCGGCACACAAAGGCCGCCTGGTAGGAAATTACCGCAACCAATGGCCATCAATTCCGGGCGCATTTGTGACCACTTCTTTTTCCATTGATAATTACTTCAAGTCCTATAATTCCGGATTTGGATTGGTTGCAACCCGCGACCAGGCAGGTTCAGGTGGATTAAGTACGACTTCTCTTTCTTTGAATTACGCCTATGAAATCAACTTTTCCAGCCAATGGAATGGCCGGGCAGGTCTGGCATTTGGCTATTCGAACCGAAATGTTGATTTCACCAAACTTACTTTCCGTGATCAGCTGAACGCAAATTTTGTACCTATTCCAACTTCGGATCCGGCTCAGGCCAGCTATAACCGATCGCAGTTTTTCGACATCTCTTCCGGGTTCCTGTTGTACAGCCGCTATGTGTGGGTTGGGACCAGCGTGATGCACATGAACCAGCCAGACCAGTCGCTGCTTGGACAAACAGCAAAATTACCAATGCGGATTACCTTAATGGCAGGTGCGAAAATTCCACTTCAAAAGAGGATGTATGGCTCTGACTATGGTAGTAAAGATGTTGAAAAAAGCATCAGTCCTTCCATTCTATACAAACGTCAGGGTGATTTCCAGCAACTGGATCTTGGCGCATACCTCACTGTAAAACCCCTGATTGTGGGAATGTGGTACAGAGGACTTCCGATTGCCAATTTCAAAAAAGGTCTTTACAATCAGGATGCGCTTGTTTGGCTCTTAGGCTTTAAACACGACTTTTTCAGTGTTGGATACAGCTACGATCTCACCATATCAAAACTCGGACCTGGCACGGCAGGTTCCCACGAAATTTCAATTTCTTACGAATTTGACAATCCGAAACGGAGAAAGAAAAAAGTATCTCCGATTCCTTGTCCTAAATTCTAAAATACCAATAAAACCACTTCCGGATTCAGAATCCCAAGTGAACCAATTTTAGTTCTCATAATAGTTTAGGGTTAAAGTGAAAAAGCCATTCTCCACTGAGGATGGTTTTTTTTTATATTTTCCAGATGTCCACTTCTTTGTAGAACCTTGGATTGAATTTCACTTTTCTTGCCTGAATATAAGCCCTGTACACGTCGAGAAAGAATTTGGGTAAAAACCTCTTGATCAAACGTTTCGGAACAAAAGGATCAATTTGCTTATCGATCGAATCCCGATCCTGCGCAAGTCTGGAATAGTAATTTTCCCGGCCTTCCCATGCATCCTCGTAATCACTCTGTTGAGGAAACTGAATTAGTACATCAACCGCCTTTATTCTTTTCGCCCGGACACACAAATAAGTGGCGCTGCTGTTCATCAGTTCGACTCTCTGTTTGACGAGCTTCGGATCATCAACTGAAAACCACTTTTCGTCCGGAGAATATTCGAAAATCAACATTTGTTCAATTTCAAAACCATTCCGGTCGTTGAGAACACGGTAAAATACTTCTGGACTGAACTGATAAAAGCCATGCCCCATAATGTTGTTCACAGGGGTTATGATCAAAAGATGGCCTCCTTCTGCCACCATTTCCATGCAATTGGCCATAGAAACAGGGAAATTAAAAATATGCTCCAGAGATCCGCTTTCCAGAACCATGTCATATTTACACTTGAGGCCATCCGGAATCACAAGGTTCATATCATGTAGAAGATTCGCTCCTTCATAATCACTGTAGTCCAGACTATCGATGGCTTCTGCACCCAGCGTTTTCAGAAATCCTTCTGCATACCCCCCATTCACAGTAAGCAGATTTTCTATCTGATCATCGGACTTATATAGGGAAAAGCCTTTCAGATTTCTTTTAAATTCTTGAAAATCAAGATTCAGGATCTGTCTGCCAACCATCAACGTCCGGCGCAGGGAAATGCCGTTCCGGTGACTTGATAAAAGAAACTTGATTCCGTTGGTGTCTAATCCCATATATAACTGACGATCAAATAGCTAAACCCTCGTTGAAGCATGAAATGAAAACGAAAAGGGAGTAAACGTGCGCAGTGGCGATTGGTTTTGTTCGGGGTAAAAGTATGAAAAAAATCCAAGCTCATGCCTCCTTAAAGAATGAAGATGAAATTTGACAAACTTTCTCAACCCGGAAACAGGTCTAACCTGGTATAATTAAACCTGATTTTGATGCATCAACCCAACAGATAAAATCTAACGTTAGTCTGGCAATGGGTTCAAAGAGGATCTTCGTTTACTAAAAGGGATGGAAACCGAATCCTGTTTGGAATATATTCAACCTGATGAAAGAATAAAATCAGATGGGTTTTGTGTTCCGTTTTTCAGCCACCAAATTTGCAGCAAAACACAAGTATGCTTACCGCTCACACATTCTGCTTCAATCCTTTCCAGGAAAACACATATGTCCTGTCCGATGCTTCAGGCGAATGTGTGATCATTGATCCTGGCTGTTACTCAAAATCAGAACAATCTGAACTGGTGGAATTTGTTTACAGACACAATCTGAATCCAGTTGCTGTTTGGCTGACCCATTGTCATATTGATCACATTCTTGGATTACGTTTCTGTGAAAAAGAATGGAACCTCTCCTATTATCTGAGTGCTGGTGAAATTCCCCAATTAAAGGCTGTTGAAGTATATGCTCCAAATTATGGGTTTTATGATGTTGAACTCCCGGAAAAGGACGGAATCGTGATTCATCAGAACGAATTACTTTTGGGAGAAAACAAATTTGAAGCTTTATCTGTGCCAGGCCACTCACCTGACCATCTGGCGTTTTACCACAGGGAAACAAACCAGATCTGGTCGGGCGACGTACTTTTCCAGCAGAGTATAGGGCGGACCGATTTACCTGGAGGAGATTTTGAAACGCTGAAACATTCGATCCAAAAAATACTGTATGCCCTACCGGATCAAACAATCGTTCATCCAGGTCATGGACCTGAAACAACAATCGGTTTTGAAAAAGGAGCGAATTCCTTTGTCAAGGAAGACAAGTCTTAATCTCATCATACATCTCATTCCGGGCTATAAAAACGAAAACCCCTCCAGGTTATGGAGGGGCTCATATCACGAAGTCTCCCAGACTCCGATCAGCTATCGCGTTGTTGCTTATTTAGTTGTTTCCGGAGCACTTACTTCACCTTTCAGGATGAGGTATGTAGCGCCACCTTCCACATTGGCATTCACTGTGATGCTTTTGTTGAAAACTCCAACAGCACCTGCATTGAATGTTGCCTTAATTGTACCGGTTTTTCCTGGAGCAATCGGCTCTTTTGAATAGTCAGGAGTAGTACATCCGCAGGAAGCCTGAACCTGGCTCAACACCAGTGGAGCTTTTCCTGTATTGGTAAATTTGAATTCGTGTGTAACGGGCTTTCCTTGTGGGATTTTACCGAAATCGTGGGTTGTTTCTACCCACTTGAATGCCGCCATATTTCCAGGTTGTGCAGCTGGTGCAGGTGCTGGCTTGACAGCTGGTTTGTCTTGTGCAGAAGCGCCGAATGCGAAAACAGCAAAAAGGGCGGCTGACATGATAATTTTCTTCATATTGATTTCAATTTAGCGCTGAATGTTTTTTTTACTCTGCAAAGGTGCAGCCTCAAAACGGAATTGAAAACCTACTTAACAATTATTAACCAGACAAAAGATCCTAGTATTTATCAATTCCCCCAATCCTCATAACCACCTCTTTATCAACAACTAGAGTAAAAGAAATACGCCAGGCGGAATTTCACCCATGTTAATTTCCATTACCATTGCGGGATAATGAAAATATTTTCAATCTTTCCGGCCTCTCGGAAAAACCGTTCACTATGCAGCCAGTTAAATCGCACCGAATTGAATCGATAGACCTCCTTCGTGGATTTGTTATGGTTTTGATGTTGCTGGATCATGTTCGGGATTACTTCCATTTTGGCAACATAACAGCAAACCTAAACCCACTCGATCCGTTAGAAAGCTCTGTGCCGGTCTACCTTACGCGATGGATTACGCATTTATGCGCCCCAACATTTGTTGCACTTGCTGGTATTTCCATTTTTCTTCAATTGAAAAAAAACAGAAATAAATCTGGTTATAGTCTTTCCACATTTCTGTTCACCCGTGGGCTCTGGTTTATCTTTCTGGAACTCACTGTCGTTAATTTTGCATGGAGTTTTGATCCATCTTTTCAGTTCTCATTTCTTCAGGTGATCTGGGCTATTGGGATTTCGATGGTTTGCATGTCTCTCCTGATCCACATTCCCTGGAAACTTGCTTTTGGTTTAGGTATACTGATCACCCTGCTGCACAACCTGACGGACGCATTTGAACCGGAAGCAATCAACCTCACAGGTATCATCTGGGCGTTTTTGCATCAGGGGGGAAAGATGGTGCTTGGTGGAGAGAGACTACTCTATGTGGCCTATCCTTTTATTCCATGGCTTGGAATAATGTTGCTTGGTTTTGGGGCCGGACCATTGTTTCTGGCTTCAGTAAGTGTAGCAAACCGGGCAAAGACCCTGAAAATTTCGGGATTCACTTTGCTCGCTTCTTTTGTTGTATTGCGGATTTTCAACCAGTTTGGAGATCCTAAACCATGGAAATCAGCGCCAGGAAGCAGGGCATTCTGGTTTGAATTTTTTGATGTGGACAAATATCCCCCATCCCTTTTATATGCTCTGGCTACTTTGGGAATTGGCTGCTTTCTACTGATTTTGTTTGAAGACTACAGAAGTCCTTTCCGCAGAGCATTTCTCGTATTCGGCCGGGTGCCTTTCTTCTATTATGTCACTCACCTATATCTGATTCACACTTTGGCATTGCTCACATTTTTCATTCGGGGAGGAACAATGAAGCAAATCAATACTTCAATCAATTTCGGAGGTATCCCGCCAGGCTACGATTTTGGAATCGCAGGCGTATACGGATTCTGGCTCCTTTCCCTCCTCCTTTTGTTCCCAGTCTGTTCCTGGTTCGAAAAGGTTAAAGCTGCAAGAAAAGATTCATGGTGGATCAGTTATCTATAGATATCATTTGGTTCCCTGTTCAGGCTCCTCTTCATAATCCGCAATATTCCATTCCGCAATTTCCTTCCAGGCATTGGCCGCTTCCACATGAGCGGGATGTGTCAGGTAATTCTGAAGGTCCTTTTTTGAATCAAATACAACGTGCAACCCGTAATCAAATGCTATTGGCCGAGTTGAAAAATTCTCTCCGGCAGACCAATCTGCGATAAACGGAATTTTCCTGGGTAAGGCGTTCAGCATCCTGACGGCTTCTTTGTAACGAGTATCCGATTTCAGGATTCCGGGCTTCAACTTAAACAGAACCAGATGAGTAACGGGTCCCTGAGAAAAGCCATGGGTGAAGAATGAAAGCAGAAAGAGAATCAGAACCGGTATTTTTTTCATATGCCAACAGGAAAAGTTTGGCTAAATAAAGACGTTATCCGGATTATTTCCTCCCTAATTTTGATCCTTTGAAACAATCCAACTAAAAAGCCTATGCATCCACTTTGGAAAAAAGTTCTGGGTTCCGGCATCTGGACACAGGTATCGTCCATTCAGGCTCTTCGGTCACCTGCCCGGACCTTCTCGCACGGGAAGGGAATGCGATCACTGCAGATCCAGATCAAGCGGCTGAGTCTGGACTTTTTCATGCTGACTTTAGGGATACTTTCTGCAGGTTTCGGTTTGAAAGGTTTTCTGCTTCCCAACAATTTTATTGATGGCGGTGCTGTTGGAATTTCACTTCTCGTTTCTGAGGTAACCGGCTGGTCCTTATCGAGTTTACTTGTGATTATCAACCTCCCCTTTATTCTTCTTGGATACCGTACCATAGGAAAGGAATTTGCATTCAAAACTGCTTTTGGCATACTGGCTCTGTCCCTCGCCGTGGCAGTTCTCCCCTATCCGCAAATCACAGCTGACAAATTACTTGTTTCTGTTTTTGGGGGATTCTTTCTGGGAGCTGGAATCGGACTTTCCGTTCGTGGCGGCGGTGTTGTGGATGGCACTGAAGTTATGGCGATATATGCGTCACGGCGATTGGGTCTTACCATTGGCGACTTTATTCTGATCATCAACTTTTTCATCTTTTCAGTTGCAGCCTGGCTTCTATCACTTGAAACAGCAATGTATTCCATCCTCACCTATCTGGCGGCTTCGAAAACGGTCAATTTCATTATTGAGGGTATTGAAGAGTACACAGGCGTAACCATCATTTCCATCAAAACAGAAGAAATCCGAAATATGATTCTATCAGGTCTTGGCCGTGGGGTCACCATTTACAAAGGCGAAAAAGGATTTGGGAAAAGAGAAGATGAAAATAAAGAAATTGATATTCTGTACACAGTTGTGACACGCCTTGAAGTCAATCAACTCAACAAGGAAATTGAAAAAATTGATCCGAACGCCTTTGTGATTATGAGCAGCATCAAAGATACACGAGGAGGGATGATCAAGAAGCGGCCGCTTTCACATTGATGGCCTGTTTTTTCCTTCGCAAAAATTTGAGAACTTCAATCCAGAATACTCCGGGCAGCACAATCAACAGACACACCAGTAGATCACTGAAAATGACCGGAGAAAACTGAAACAATTTCTGAACCGGATGCACAAATAATGCTGCCAGCAAAATCCCGAACGTGATTCCCAACATCCACCACAAGGTTCGGTTGGGGATAAACAAGGTCTGAAAAGCAGAAAGAATAAATGACCGGTTGGCAAGAGTCAGGAAAATATTGCTGAGAACCAGGGCCGTAAAAACCAGTGTCCGGACTTCAGTTTCGCTTCGGTTCGTGACCATAAACAAATAATAAACAATCAAAACTGAGGCTGAGATCACCAAACCCTGACTGATATTCTGGACCAGCTCTTTCCTCGAAAAAAAAGTGTCTTTTAGTTTCCGGGGTGGCATCTTCATGATTCCCGGTTCTGCAGGTTCATTTTCAAACGCGATGGAGCAGGTTGGCCCCATCACAAGCTCAAGAAAAATGATATGAATGGGACTGAAAATTCCGACGAACTCCCAACCGAAAACCAAAGGCACAGCCAAAGACAGAATGATGGGGATGTGAATTGATACAATGTAGGAAATGGCTTTTTTAAGATTCAGATAAATTTTCCGGCCAAGTGAAATGGCATCCAGCATTCCCATCAAATCGTCGTTCACTAAAACAAGCGAAGCCGCTTGTCTTGCCACTTCGGTTCCCCGTTTTCCCATGGCAACTCCAATATTGGCTGACTTCAATGCAGGTCCGTCATTTACACCATCACCAGTCATCGCCACCACTTCTCCCATTTTTTTAAATGTATTCACAATCCGAAGTTTAGCATCAGGAAACATCCGGGCATACACGTTGACCGAATGTAACTGTGCCTCCAGTTCCTTATCTGGCATAGCCATCACTTCATCGCCTGTGAGAACCTTTTGGGATTCCGAAATTCCCACCATACCTGCGATGGCTGAGGCAGTTTCTGAAAAATCTCCGGTGATCATCTTCACGGAAATTCCGGCACTGTAAAAACCAGCAACCACATCTTTCGCGTTGGGTTTCGGTGGATTCAGTAAAGCCACCAATCCCAGGTACGTCCATTTGAAATCGTCCTGGGATTCCGGAAAATTTCCATCAGATGGAATTGCTGCTTTTGCTACCCCCAGAATCCGGTAGCCTTGTGATGATAATTCCAATGATACCTTCCGGATTTTCTCAGCTTCAACTTCCGGAATCAAGCAGACTGCCAGAATTCGTTCCATCCCACCTTTGGCTGCTACAAACAATTGATCTGCCGGATTCCTGTACACATGGGTCATCATCGGTGGCTTGCCTTCCAATGGGTATTCCTGAACGAGATTCCAATCGAAATCTTCTCCCGAAACCTGTCCATATAAATCAGAAATGGCCTTTTCCATGGCATCGAAAGGCTCTGGTTCAGAAGCCAGACGGGCATACAAAAGCAATTCTGAAATGGCTTCTGAGGGCGAAGTCGTCACTGGAAACGCCTGATTTTCCTGTGGTGTGACCAAATGCGACACCGACATTCCTTCCGTTGTCAGCGTTCCTGTTTTATCGGTACAGATTACGGTAGCGGAGCCCAGACTTTCTACGGTCTGTGGTTCGCGTGCCAGCACATTCATTGTGGCAAGACGGACGGCACCCAGTGCCATGAAGCTGGCAAATGCGACCGGAATTTCTTCCGGAATCATGGCCATAGCGATGGTAAGTCCCTGCAAAAGAGCGGCAATAAAATTGTAGGATTGAAAATAATTGACACCCAGAATAACCAGAAAAGCCCCAACACCTATCCAAGCCATCTGAGTCACAAAGCGATCTATTTGTGACTGTAGGTAGGTTTTTTCCTTTTCGATGGAAACCAGGGATTTTCCCAGTTTTCCGATTTCTGTTTGGTGTCCTGTAAGAGTAGCCTTGAAATAAAGGGAACCGGTCGCAATCAAGGTTCCGGCGAAAATTCCGGATCCGGCCTCTTTGGCAACGGGAACCGATTCCCCGGTTAATTGAGACTCATTGATTGAAAGATCATTGGAACTGACCACTTCACCATCTGCCGGAATGTTCATCCCTTCTTCCAGATTCACAAGATCTCCGGGGACAATTTCTTCAACCGGAAGAACTACAAACTGACCATCCCTTTTCACCTTGATCTTCGGACTGGACATTTTACCGAGAGCCACCAGTGCGTTGTCGCTTTTCAGGTTCTGTAAAAAGGAAATGGATGCAACAATCAGAATGGCAAATACCAGCATCCAGCCTTCATTCCACTGACCCAGAACAAAATAAAGGGACGCCGCAGCCATCAGAAGAAGAAGCATGGGTTCCGTCAGAACCTCAAATCCAATGGCAAAAGGATTCCTCTTCTTTGCAGAAAACAAAGTATTGGGACCCACTTTAATGAGAAGTTTAGCTGCTTCTGATTGAGTCAGCCCGGAATATTCGGTTGGTGGATTCAAATGGATGGGATTAGAAAAAAGCTCATTCCAAAAAACGAAACCGGGTCAGAGCAGTAGCTAAGGTAACCTATTTAGAATAAGCCAGCTGAATTACCCAAAACTATGTAATCATTTTGATTAATATCATCATGCCCAAACCTGATTGAAATAAGGTTTGGCTGATTATTCCACCTGGCAAACCACAATCTTTTCGAGATGTTTCATATTCCGGGCACCCTGTTTTAGGTCACTGGTGGTGAGAATGAGAATCCGGTTTTCGATTTCTTCGATCGGCTTTCCGTCCTTATCAACGACAATAAAAAGATGGTTCCCTGTTTCAGTATTGTAGATTTCATTGAAGGAATAGACCAATGTGTATCCGTCTGTAGCCACGAATTTGAAATAAAACTGATTCAGCAACCGGGAGGATTGTGCATCAAATTGGACACTGTCAAGGAGTTCTTTTAATAAGACAGCTTTCACATTTTTACTTTCTTCTTTCCTGCGGGGCGAACAACTGGTATTGAGATTTCCAAGTTCCCGGATTTTTAGAGCTCTGATATCGGCCAGTGAAAAAGTCTTTTCTTTCTTCACTTTACCTGTCACAAGAATGGAGGTAGAAGGAGTTGCCGTTTGTGCAGACAAGGACAATACCCAAAACAGAAAGACCACCGATAAACAAAATCTCTTCATCAAATTCATAAGGACAAACCTACACATCAACCCTGAATACGGTTTGCATCACATATGGATATTCTGAATGCATCCTGAATGATGCGGTAAAAATTCACTGCAATCTGTCGCAAATCCACCGGAACCGATTCCGGATGTCATGTAAATTTGCAGATCAGCACCAACATCGTTTCATGAGGAAAATACAGGTTTTCAACTTTATCACGCTGGACGGATACTACAAAGATCAGGACCAGGGAATCGGATGGCATCAACATGGAAAGGAAGAAGGCGAATTTTCGGCTGAAAACATGAAATCCGGCAACTGCCTCTTATTCGGACGGAAAACTTTTGAAATGATGAAAGAATTCTGGACCTCTCCAATTGCTGCTGACATGTTTCCGGAAGTGGCCAAAGGAATGAATGCAGCTGAAAAATGGGTTTGTTCCCGAACAATCCCGGAGCCGGGATGGACAAATTCGCAGGTGATTACAGGCGAATTGATTTCTGAAATCCGGAAAATGAAACAATCGGAAGGCGCCGATATTACAATCCTGGGAAGTGGTGAAATTGTCACCCAGTTGACCGAGGCAAATCTGGTGGATGCCTTCCAAATCATGATTGATCCGGTGGTGATCGGCAGTGGAACCTCAGTGTTCAGCGGAATCACAAACCGGCAAAACTTGCGGCTTGTGGGCACCCGAACCTTTTCCAGCGGCGCTGTTTTACTCGATTATCTGGCCGATTCACTTTGATGGATAAAAAGTTCAGCGACAATTTCTCAGCACAATCGGAGATATACGCCCGATACAGACCATCGTATCCGGATTCGTTGTTCCAATTTCTGGCCACGTGTGTTCAGGAGCACAAAGTTGCCTGGGATTGCGGAACCGGTAACGGACAGGCTGCGATTCAACTGGCAAACTATTTTCACACAGTAGTGGCGACAGAACCAAGCGAGAACCAACTCAGGATTGCAGTTCCGTGTCCAGGCGTGGAATACCGCTGTGAAACGGCCGAAACAAACTCATTACCAGACGGTATCGTGGATTTGATTACGGTTGCAAACGCAATGCACTGGTTCGATTTTGAAAAATTTTTTATTGAAGTCCGCCGAGTTCTGAAACCAAATGGAATCCTGGCTGCGTGGGCATATTCCATTCCCACAATCGACCCGGAAACAGACAAAATTCTCCGAACATTTCACGATGAGACAGTAGGTGAATTCTGGGTTTATCCAAACCATCTGGTTGAACAGGAATACAAGACCATTCCGTTTCCATTTGAAATCATCGAAAGTCCCTCCTTTATCTCCTCACATTCATTTTCGCGTTCAGATCTTCTTGGATATCTCAACTCCTGGTCTGCTGTTCAGAAATTCATCCGGGCATATAACCGAAACCCAGCTGAAGACCTGGTGCCAGTGCTTTCAAAAATCTGGCCTGATGAAGACCAAAAAAGGGAAGTGATATGGAAATTGATTGTAAAAATTGGCAAAGTTTAATACTCGAAATAATATGACCATTTACTTCAAATCTACTCTTATGCTTGCTGGCAAAACTGCCACCGGATTTGTGATTCCTGACGAAGTTATCACCAAACTGAATGCCGGAAAGAAACCTCCGGTAAAAGTGACCATCAATGGTTATACTTTCCGCAACACAGTGGCTGTGTATGGCGGAGAATATATGATTGGAGTTAGTGCAGAAAACCGGAAGGGTGCCAACGTAAACGCCGGTGATCTGCTGAACATCGGGATCGAATGTGACACGGAGCCCCGAATTGCTGAGGTTCCGTCTGATTTTAGGGAGATGCTGAACCAGGACCCACTGGCTCTGGAGAATTTCGAACGACTTTCATACAGTCGGAAACAAGGAATTCTGTTGCCCATCCGGGATGCCAAAACAACCGAAACCAGGCAAAAGAGGATGGAAAAATCCCTGGAAAATCTGAGATCCGGAAAAGCCTGAAATCAAATGAAAACACGAAATTAAAAAGGATTAGTCAAAAGAATTCTGGGCTACTTGTTATTCAGATCCCTGAAAAACAATAACTTACTACTTACAATGGTTTAATCTGTAAACGAAGCATTTGGAATTTTATCAACAGTAAAATCAACAAAATTCCAAATGCGGCCAGGTTTATTGCAAAAGGATGTTTATTCAATGTACCTGCATTTGATTCTTTCCTGATCATCAAAAATTGGAAAATTGTTATCGGTACAAAATTGGCATGGACTGCAGTTCTGACTGTGATGAAACCTTTACATCATCATAATGAAATTGTTATGAAAAGCCCTGCCGACTTTGAATGCATTCTTTGAAAGTTGGGCCCGCTGATTGAAAATAACTCGATGAAAAATTATGGCTGAATGATCCCGGTCTTTTCGCTTTTCACTCCTGCTTTTTGTATCATTGCTTCAAATTGAAGCTACCGATGAAAAAGTCCATGAAAAAAGAAATCCGGAATATGTTGAAAACCAGTATCAACATCACCCTCAATGCCATCGACGAAAAAGCAGCGACTAAAATCGCCCGGTCGGTGGACAAAGCAGCAGAACGCATCACAAAGAAGTTTTCTAAGAACCTCAAGCTCAAAGGAAAACACAAGCAGGAAATCAAAGGGTTATTGCATAAGGACAATTCACTTGCACCTGTGGAAGCACCCGGAGAATCCTGATCCATTACGATGAAAGATATTTGAAGCAGAGCCAGTCCTCTGCTTTTTTTTGACCAGGGATTCGCAAGACTTCTTTCCATGTTTAAGAAGTTCATAGTAGCGTGTTCTCTGCCGATAGTTTTGTTATTTGGCCCCATGATTGCACAATGTGTTCCGGCATATGCCCAGTTGCGGGCAGAACCCCGGCATTCGGCAGAACTGGTATCACAACTGATTTGTGGTGAGTTGGTACGAGTTCTGAAAGAAGATGGCCCCTGGGTTTTGATTCGAACCGAGCATGGCTATGAAGGATTCACCCGCACAGAACAAATCCAGTTCCATTCCGATCCGATCAACTATTCGACTTTGCACCGACTTCAAAAAACGGAAATCCGGAAAGAAAATACACCCTTCCAAAAACTGGAACCAGAAGGTTCAATATTTCTGAACTATATTCTGAAGACTGAAGCCAAATCAGACACAGACATATTCGACATAACGTTTCCGCCCTTGTTTAGTAGTCAGACCTTGGCGAATCAGGCGATGCGCTTACTGACGGTTCCATATGTGTGGGGCGGCAAAACTGTATTTGGACTTGATTGCAGTGGATTGGTTCAGTTTCTTTTTCAAAAACAGGGGTATTCATTTCCCCGCGATGCATGGCAGCAGGCGGAAATCGGCCTGGATATTTCGTTTGATTCATCAAAACCAGAATTTGAACCCGGGGACCTGCTGTTTTTTCAAAATCCAGGTAAAAAGGTCCACCACGTGGCCATCTCGTTGGGAGGAAGCCGTTACATTCATGCTTCGGAATGGGTCCGGATAAACTCTCTGCACGAAGCAGACGCTGATTTTAAGAAAGAGCGGAAAGAAACCCTGGTAAATGCAAAACGAATCCAACCCGAAACTCTGGTTTCGCTGCTGGATTCGTTCCGAAAATTATAATTCGATATTCGCTGCTCTAGAAGACGAAGCCTAATCCAATGCGAACCTGAATAGGTGACATTACACTAAGAAAACCCCGGTTGGCATCGAATTGACCATATACAACCTGGTCCTGGGTAATGCTGGCTTTGAATCGTGAAGGAATGGTATTCACCTGGTATCCAATTCCAAAATCACTGATGAACTGCCGGTTTGGCCCAAACACATTTTGAAAACCCAGACCCACTCCGGCAGAAACCGAACTAAAACTGGCTTTTTTCTCCATCACTTCCGGCCGGTTCGGATCGTATTTTACTACGGCTCCACCTTCTGTTGAAGTAACTCTGTATGTAAAGGTATGATTCTGAACAGATGAAAATCCTAAATTTGAATAAACATACAATCCAATTGGGGACCGATGCGAAAGGAAATACTTCCCGAACGCTTCCACCTTCGTAGACCCAGCTTCGCTTCCCAGAAAACGAACCGCTGCGTTGGCTCCAACTGCAAACTTGAGACTCAGTGACCGTTCATATGTCAGCCGAAGAGACATTGGTAACTGAAGTACCTGTAGTTTTATGCTGTTTCGTTTAAAGCCGGAACTGTGGTCATAAAACCTCCGGGTATTCATTACAATCCGTTTTGCTTTGGATTCTTTGAATGAAATGTCGTGAAGACTTTTAATTTTAACCGGCTTAATTTCTGGAGCCGGTTCTTCTTCAGTTTGCGCCCAGACAGAAAGGCTGGCGGAGAGATTCAGAACTACTCCGGCAAGCACAAGTATAAAAAGGGTGTGTAACGTTCTCATAAACAAATGTTGTTTGTGAATTATGTTCCAAAGGTCTGGGCAATTTGATTAACTCAAGTGCTGCATAGACCCGAAAAAGCAGACTTGTAAGATTTACAGCCAAACCGACCCTGTTATCGCCCGATCAGATCCAGAATCCCTCCTGATTCACCCGGAATGGCGATTCCTCCGAAATAAGAAAATGGAGATAGTTTGTCTTTTACAGGTTGTCAGGCTGATATCTGTCATCAATGGCGAACTTCTCAGGGAATTTTGGATGCTTGTCCTGATAGAACGCCATAATCGTCTTCATATCGGTTTCCATGTCCTCACCTGGCCAAAGGATTTTTCCGATTCCAGCCACCTTTTCCTGGTAATCGAGGTACCCAAGTGCTATGGGAACTCCCGCCGTTTTTGCTACATGATAGAAACCCGTTTTCCATGTTGTCTGCCTGGACCTTGTCCCCTCCGGAGTGATCAGCACGGCCAGGTCTTTGTTTTCGGAAAACAATTTTGCCATCGCGTCAACGTATGAAATGGGCTGACTCTGCTTGTCTTTTGGTCTGCGGTCGATACCTATGGCCCCCAACGCTTTAAGCAACCATCCAAGTGGCCCGGTTGTCCATTCCTTTTTGATAGTAAACCTTACGGGAACTTTCATCACCTCAAAAGCAGCCCTGGCAAACACAAAATCAAGGCTACTTGTGTGCGGGGCAGCCACCACCACACAGCGGCGATAGTCCTGCTTCAGGCTTTGATCCACTCTCCAGCCGCTGACCCAAATAATCAGCCTTCCCAGAATCCTGAAAAAAACATCCTTCATATTATTCAGCCACCTGTGCTTTCAGACTCAGATCCAGACTTTTGTATGAATGGGTCAGGGCTCCGATGGAAATAAAATCCACACCAGTTTCTGCAATCGGCACAATGGTGGCTTCTGTGACATTTCCGGAAGCTTCCAAAGGAACCCGTCCGTTCACAAGCTGCACCGCTTCCTTCATACTATCAAGTGAATAATTGTCGAGCATGATCACATCCGCAATTCCAACGGATAGTGCCTGCTCCAGTTCTTCGAGACTGCGGGTTTCGATTTCGATTTTCAAATCCAGTTTGTTCTGATCAAGATATTTCCGGGTTGCCAACAAGGCTTTTTCGATACCTCCTGCAAAATCGATGTGATTGTCCTTGAGCATGACCATATCATATAAGGCATACCGGTGATTCTGACCACCTCCGATGGCCACAGCCCATTTCTCAATAATCCGGCTGTTGGGACTTGTTTTTCGGGTATCGAGCACTTTGGCTTTTGTATGAGCGATCATTTTCTGAAGTGAATTTGTCCTGGTAGCAACACCACTCATCCGTTGCATGCAATTGAGAACGAGCCGTTCTCCGGACAAAATAGATCTGGCTTTTCCATTCACTTCAAATGCCACATCCCCTATTTTGATTTCGGAACCGTCCTTCAGATAGGCATTGAACATAAGAGAAGGATCCAGCTGTTTAAAGATCATTTCTGCCAGCTGCATTCCAGCCAGGATTCCATCGGATTTCACTTTCAGAATAGCGGCACTCGTACAGGACGCATCAACTGATGCCAGTGAACTGTAATCCCCAGGCCCGATGTCTTCAGCAAAAGCTTCAGAAATGAAATGGCGAAGTCGTTCCGATGAAAGGTAAGGCAGAGAAAAACCGGTCATTTTTGTGTATAAACAGGTAAAATAAAAACAGAGTGGCAAAAGTGCCCAAAGCAAAACAGCTTACAAAAAAAGAATTTACCTCATCAAACTTCTGGCAATCAGTTAGCTGAGGCTATTTGCTTATGGAATGAATGCAAAATCAGGGATAACACTGAACCTTTCTGCACACATGTAAGGCATGATGGGCTTCGGAAGCGAAAACGAAACCGGCAATCACCACCTTTGTATCAGCCGATATGGAGTATCCACATCGGACTACTCACAACTACTGCCAGACATTCTATGCCGAATAAGCGTTTCCAAATCCATTGGTTTGATAAGGATATTAAGAAAATTCTGGATCGATATGAACTCCACGAAGATCCCGCCAAACAAAGTCTTGACCGTACTGCCAGCCTTGCCCAGGCCGCATTTAAAACAACTGCCGCTTTTGTAATTCTGGCGGATTTCCAAAGTTACAGACTGAAATCCAACCAGTTGCTGGACCATGAAGTCATTGAAAAATTGTTTGATCTGGCTCACCTGTTAAAAGAAGTGGAACCATCCCTTTGGAACTGCTTTTCGAATGAACAATTCTTTACCGACTCTGAGCTTTGGGCTCCCATTCGGGAATATCAATTTTTCTGCTGTCAGGCCATTTCAAATGAGGACGGTGTAGCGTTGGGATGGCTTTGTCTGTTTGATAAACAACATAGGCTTCAGGACGACCAAACCATATCAACTTTAAAAACGATGGCCGACATGGTGATGGATGAGCTGGAACTTAAAGTGCAAATCAAAAAATCGAACCGGATCCAGAACGAAATCATTCACCTGGCTGCCCATGATCTTAAAAATCCACTCAGTGGAATTCTGGGAATAACGGACCATATTAAGAAGCAGATGCACGATTCAGTCCAGTTAGACGAAATATGTGATCTGATCAAAGATTCCTCAAAGCGAATGCTGCATATTCTGGATGATATCCTGAAGAGCGGTTTTCTTGAAAATGGGAAAATTCAGCTTCGTGTGAGTCCTGGCCGATTTGCCGAAGTACTCGATCATGTTCTTACTGCTAACAAAGATGCAGCAGCAAAGAAAAACCAGAGGTTTGATGTGGAAATTTCACAGGAACCTGTTGCGCTTATGGACAAGCACCGGATGACAGAACTTCTTGACAATCTGGTAAACAATGCTGTGAAGTACGCACCGCGAAACACCGACATCCGGATCCGGATCTGGGAAGACGAGGGGGAAGTATTCTTCACCATTTACAACCAGGGTGTAGGTTTAAGTGAAGAAGACAAGATGAAAATCTTCCATAAGTTCAGCCGGCTATCCGCCAAACCAACCGGAGGAGAATCGTCAACAGGACTGGGCCTTTCGATCGTTAAAATGCTGACAGAAATGCATGGTGGTAAAATCAATGCCGAAAGTGACGGAATTGATAAAGGTGTTCAATTTACACTTACAATTCCGGCAATACGGATGGTTGCCTGATAATTGTTCATCAATCTAAATGCTCTGTTCAAAAGCTGGGATTACAATTCAGCCCTGAATGCACGCCCTAAAAGTCGTGCCTGAAGCGAGTAGCCATCGGGCGTGAAATGGACCAGGTCTTTGGTTGCCAGTCCTTTGGAACGCCATGCCAGCACAGCTCCCTTCCCTCCCATCGATTTCTGCTGGTTCCAGAAAACAAAATCCAAAGTTTCGGCGATTTCCGAAAAAACAGCATTCACTTTGGCCGTTTTGGGATTCACCGTCCGCTTTCTGACACAATGATCAGGAGGTCCGGCCAGTAAAATTGCAGCTCCAGGAACAGCGGATTTGATCCTTGTCAGCAGTTCCTGTAAAGACTGTCGGGTTGTTTCCGGATTGAAACTACTTGAAAACGCATCGTTCGTACCCAATGCAATAATGACAAGGGCTGGATTGATCACTTTCAGATGCCTTTGAAAATCCGGATTCTGAAGATAGTGATCCAACCTTGCACCATTGGTTCCTGAAATT
Source organism: Catalimonadaceae bacterium (assembly GCA_036759185.1). GTDB lineage: Bacteria > Bacteroidota > Bacteroidia > Cytophagales > Flexibacteraceae > CAMDMI01. The sequence goes on from DAIOVD010000059.1 coordinate 21,181, forward strand.
CCGATGGAAACTCCTTCTTCTGCTGGTTTCCTCATAATACCCTGCAGTATAAATTCGGCATCGGGACTCCGCCTTTTGAGACTGAATTCAATTGACCGGCAATTGACCGATAAAATTGAAGAGTAGCCGGCGTTTTTCCGGTTGTAAACCATTTCGGAAGTTCTGCCAGTACTGTCTTTCATCCAAACCTGAAATTGTCCGGCCGATTTTTCAGGACTCAGCAGAATAAATTCGTCGCCTTTCAGAAAATCGCCCCGGCCGATCCGCCAGGAAAATGCGGAGGTATCCTGGTTACAATGAGCAGTCCAGCCAGCAAGTCCCCACTCGCAATCATTTCCTTCTTTGGTAAATCGACAGCCGTGCCAGTCCCGCCCTGGTCCGAAAAGCATATCGCTTCGATGGCTGGTTCTGGCCAGCGGATATGGGAACACAAAACTTCTGCCAGCTGAAGGAATCTGAAGACTGTCGCTGAGATACCGGGAAAAAGCAATTCCGAAATCTTCGCATTGATTATGGCTGTCACCCAAAATGAGTACACTGGCGTTGCCTGTTTTTTTCCCTTTTCTAATGTCCTTCCAACGGCTCAGTAACTGCCGGAACTCGGGAGAATCAGCGTTTTCAAGTCTGGAAACAGTTGGATGAAACCTCGTTCCGGATGACTTTCGTTTTTTTTTATGCTTCCGTTTACCGACCCCGGCAACATGAATTACAGGGACAACAACGAGAAAACACAGGAAAATGGCCCGCAAAAATCGCAAGGTTGAAAAAAGAATCGTTGCCTTATGAGCCATAAAATTTTCGCAATTTCAAAACTTTCGCCTTTAATTCGAGTTAATTCATTCAATTGTCACCACAAAAGAATCAGGCTTTTTACAAACAGCCTTCTTACTTTTGCAAACTTTTCCCGGTAAAGCACTCTAATTTATGACGATCCAGCCCGGCAAGCACCTTGCAGGAATTAAGTATCCTTCTGACCTCAAGAAAGTTGAAGAAGCCGATTTGCACCTGGTCTGCCAGGATCTACGGCAATACATTGTGGATACTGTTTCTGTTTTTGGGGGACACTTTGGTGCCAGTCTGGGCGTTGTTGAACTGACAGTTGCACTTCATTATGTTCTGGATACTCCCAACGATCAGTTGATCTGGGATGTGGG
>DAIOVD010000060.1:0-10834 GCA_036759185.1 Catalimonadaceae bacterium
TAGCAAGAAATATTTACAAAATATTTGAAGATATTTTCCAAAACCCTCAAAACCACAAACTTATAACTGAAAAAAAATCGAAGGATTTTGCCAAATGTCAAAATCCTCGTAAAATCCATCCCATTGGGCCATCACTCTGGGTCTGGAACCGTTTTCTAAATCCACAATTCTGATCCTCCTTTAAAACGAATTCTCTGAATGGAGCCGATTTTTCCTTTTTTTGCGGACTTCGATTCTATCTCTTGAAAGCAATCATTAAACAAATACCTGTACTGAGACGATTGTCCTACCAATTCCTGTTATGGTACCGGGACAATACAATCACTGAAAATGGAAATGGAAACAGCGTTCAGGCAGACGGTGCCCAACTGGAACGTTGCCGCATCCGGATTTCTGGTTCAGGGAACAGACTGATATTTTCCCCAGGGTCATCAGTTAAAGATTGTGAAATTGAAATCCTGGGTGATCACCATACTCTACTGATTGGCGAAAACGTTGTTCTCACTCAATCGGTTTTATGGTTTGAAGACCACCACTGCGAAATAAAAATCGGGAATGGAACTACCATGCAACGAAACGGGCACATTGCTGTAACAGAACCTTTCCGCAAAATCAACATTGGAGACAATTGTATGTTCAGTTTTAATGTTGACATCCGGAACGGGGACAGCCATACTATATATATGCAGGAATCTGTGAAACGGGTGAACTGGGCCCGAAACATTGAAATTGGGAACCATGTATGGCTCGGGGCACACACTCAAATTATTGGAGGAGCTCAGATCGGCGAAAATTCCATCATCGGGATCCGATCTCTTGTAAACAGTGCCATATCAGAAAATAGCATTGCTGTAGGGATTCCTGCCAAAGTGGTAAAAACGGGGTTTACCTGGGACAACAAACGGTGGCAGGAGGGCGACCCGGTTATCAACCAAAACAACCGGGTCTGATTAAATTTATTTCAGGTTGTGGTAGACTTTCTGAACATCGTCATCCTGTTCAAATTTCTCCACGATTTCAAACAACTCATTTTCCTGTTCTTCAGTCAGGCCTTCTGCGTAAGACTGAGGAATTCGCTCAAGTTCCGAACTGAGAACATCCAGCCCCCGAGACTCCAATGCCTTCTGCATGGTATCGTAATCGGTTAAAGCTGTATAAATAATAATTGTCTTTTCCTCAGGATCAGTAAAAAGTTCTTCCAGACCTGAATCAATCAAATCAAATTCAAGCTCTTCCGGATCCAGACCGGTGTCTTTTATTTTAAATACTCCTTTACGGGAAAATATAAAATCCAATGAGCCTGTTTTCCCCAAAGCACCTCCTCCCCTATTGAAAATGGTTCGGATATTGGCGACCGTACGGTTGATGTTGTCTGTGGCTGTCTCGCACAAAATCGCGACTCCATATGGGCCATAGCCTTCATATACAACTTCATCGTAACTCTTTCCTTCTTTACTTCCTGACCTGTCGATGGCATTCTGAATTAAATGCTTTGGCATATTCACGCCTTTGGCAGTTTGAATTGCCGCTCTCAAACGAGGGTTATTCTCCGGAGCCGGACCAGATTGCTTGACAGCAATCGCAATTTCTTTACCTAAACGACTGAAAGCCTTTGCCATGCGATCGAATCTGGCAAACATTTTGTGCTTTCGCTTCTCAAATACTCTTCCCATGGTGTTGTTTAACGGGCGGCAAATTCCACAACTGAATCAGAAAATCAAAACGCGATTTCTATTTCTGCTTTGGAATTTCCTGAATCGTCAACGAATGAACTGTAAGCTCAAAAAAAATCCCCGTTTCCGGGGATTGATCTGATTACTATTGTTTCCACTTAATGGCACAACCAACTGCCTTGGTAAGCGACTTTGTGACTGGCTTTCCAGCCAGCAATTCATCGACCGCTGTTTCCACGTATTTTTCTTTCTTATCTTTTTGATTTTGCACGTCATCGTCAATTGCGCCGATGTAAACCACCTTCAGTTTTCCCGATTCCTTTTTCAACACATAAGCATGAGGAGTTCTTTCTGCTCCATAGAAAAATGAGATTCTTTGCGTTTCATCAATTAGATATGGAAATGTAAATCCTTTTTCTTTTGCCCGTTTCTGCATATTCTCGAAGCTATCTTCCGGCTCACGTTCCGGATCATTCGGATTGATGGCGATGAGAGGAAAGCCCAGCGATTCATATTTCTTGTTTAAGGCAATGATCCGATCTTCGTATTTTACAGAAAAGGGACAATGATTGCAGGTGAACACAACAATGAACCCCTTGGCTGAGCTGTACTTCATCATACCCATGCTTACCTTATTGCCATCCACATTTTTGAGTTCAAAATCTGTGGCTTCATCCCCAACCTTATATCCATGTTCCAAAGGCTTCATGGCGGTAAAAATGCCCGTTAGTCCAATGGCGAACAGAAAGGCAATCAATCTCAGTTTCATTTTCATAGTTTTAAAGTGTTACTAAACGTGTTACAAAGAAGAACTAATGTTTTGAATCAATTGTTCATAACCTAGTTCCGAGGATGCAAATTTTCGGATTTTTTTAGGATTGTTAATAAAAAGTGTGACCGGAATTGACCCGCCCCAGGTTGGCTCTACTTTATCTATCCAGGCATTGTAATCTGTTTCATCCAGCAAATAAACCTGTGCACCTGGCATCTTTCGGGAAATGAAAGGAAGCAGGCGGCTTTTAAAATCAGCTGCAAAATCAAGGCTAATGTATCGGAAACGAACCGGTTTGCCAGAAAATGAAGTTCTCGCTTTTTCAAAATACGGCAATTCCTGAACACAAGGCTTGCACCAGGTTGCCCAGAAATTAATGACGGTGAGTGAATCTGTGGTATCTGCCAGCATGGCCTGCATTTCCGGCCAGTGTATAATACGTGCAGATTGGCCTTTTGAAACAAGAGGCAACATACTGAAGGACAGTACGACAACGAAAAACGAGAATAATCTGGTCCGGAACATACCCGCAAGTTCATGAAATCCCCGTTAAATCCAACCAAATCAGAAAGGTGGATGTGCCATATTTGTGCCACTATTTTGTTATATTCAATTTGACATCCTCTTCCAATCTGCCCTTTTTTCAAGCATTGAAAGGTCATTTCCAGACGATCCTTCCTTATCTGTTCCGAAAAGTGAATCTGCCAGAATCTGAAACTAAGGAAATTCCACTTTCGGACGGTGATTTTGTGGATGCGGAATTCTGGAAAGGTGCGGGTGAAGGAATTGCGATCCTGAGCCATGGTCTGGAAGGTAGCTCAAAAGCCGTGTACATCCGGGCATTGACCCAATCGTATCTTCAGAATGGATGGAATGTCCTGGCCTGGAATTTCCGGGGATGTTCAGGACGAATGAACCGAAAGGAACGATTGTACCACTCAGGAGCTTATGAAGATCTGAAGGAGGTTATCCAATATGCCAATGCCCTCAATTACTCAAAAATTCATTTGGCTGGATTCAGCCTTGGGGGAAATATGACCCTGCTTGCTCTGGGAAAAGAAAGTGACTGGCTGATTGACCATGGTGTTGAGAAAGCATTGATTGTTTCACCCCCAATGAATCTGGCGGGATCGTCTGCCAAACTGGAAAAATGGTGGAACACGCCATACAGGATTAACTTTTTACATGACCTGAAAACGAAAATCCGGTTGAAATCGAAACAGTTCCCAGGCTATTACCAGTTGATCGAAATGGAAAAAGCCACCACCATTTTTGCCTTTGATGATGTGTGTACAGCTCCAGTTCATGGCTTTAATGGAGCAGCTGAGTATTACAGGAAATGTTCCAGCATATACCATATTAAAGGAGTGAAGATTCCAACGATGGTGGTGCTGGCAAAAAACGACCCCATGCTGGCAAGAGGCAACTACAGAGAAATCGAGTTTCAGAATCCAGCTGTCCGGTTTCAGATACTGGAAGAAGGCGGACATTGTGGTTTCTGGGGAATGAATATTTATTAGCATTCAGTGTATGGTCTGCATCAAAGTCAGATTCTGAAAATAAACCGCCTTTTTTTACAAATCCGGCCTTGTTCTTCGGCCAAAAATTCGAATTTTGCGGCCCAATTATCAATACACTATGAATATTTTGGTTTGCATCACTTCGGTGCCCGATACGACCTCCAAAATTTCCTTTTCAGACAACGATACCAAATTTGTTTCGGCAGGAATCACCTATATCATTGGACCTTACGACGATTACGCATTAGCCAGAGCGGTGGAATTAAAAGAAGCCAAAGGCAGTGGAAACATCACAGTGTTTCATGTTGGAGAAGCAGACAGTGAGCCTGTTATCCGGAAAGCTCTTGCCATTGGTGCTGACGATGCCGTCCGTGTGAATTCAGTGGCGAAAGACGGATATTTCGTGGCCGACCAGATTGCGGCTTATGCAAAAACCAAGTCGTTTGACCTTATTCTGATGGGTAAAGAGTCGATCGATTTCAACTCCGGGATTGTCCACGGACTGGTGGGTGAACTTCTCGGGATTCCGTCTGTATCTCCGGTGATGAAACTGGATATCAATGGAAACGAGGCCACGATGGAAAAAGAAATTGAAGGTGGAAAGGAAACGCTTCAGGCATCGTTGCCTTTGGTACTTGGCTGCCAGGAACCAATTGCAGAATGGAAAATCCCTTCCATGCGGGGAATCATGAGTGCCCGGACAAAACCTCTTCAGGTAATTGAACCAACCTCATTCAGCAGTGGACTGGAGTTTGAAAAATATGAATTGCCTGCCCCTAGAACCAACTGCAAAATGATTTCCGACTCACAGGTAGAAGAACTTGTGACTCTCCTGAAATCAGAAGCCAAAGTTATATAATCACCCTACCCTATAACCAGATACCAACTATGTCCGTTCTTATTTTTCTCGAAACAACCGACAATCAGATAAAAAAATCTTCTCTGGAAGCACTCGTATATGGCAGGACCATTGCAGGACGTTCCGGTGGAAGTGTCACCGCATTGGTGGTGGGAAATCCAACAAATCTATCAGAAGCCGCTTCACACGGAGCCGCAACTGTTATGCAGATTTCTGACAGCCGCTTTTCACAGAATGATGCCCAGGCATTTGCAGAAGCTCTTTCGGAAGCCGCCACTCAGAAAAGTGCCAGCCTGATTGTGATGGCAAAATCTGTGTTTAGCGACAGTATCATTCCAAAACTTTCTGCGATCTGGAAAGCAGGTGCCGCCACCAATGTGGTGAGTTTGCCTGAATCGGATGCGAATTTCTCTGTAAAACGCAGCATTTTCACCGGAAAAGCATTTGAGCTGATGAAGCTCACTTCAGAACGAAAAATCGTATCCATCAAGAAAAACGCAGTTGAGGTATCTCTTTCTCCGGCTGCAGGAGAAGTTGTGGCCTATCAGCCATCGGTTTCTTCCAAAGCATTTGCGTTACGGACGGTATCGACCGAAAAAGCAAGCGGAGAAATACTGCTTTCCGATGCTGAAATCGTTGTGAGTGGTGGCCGCGGTTTGAAAGGACCTGAAAACTGGGGACTGGTAACGGACCTGGCGAAAGTTCTGGGAGCGGCAACCGGATGTTCCAAACCAGTTTCCGATTTGCATTGGAGACCCCATCATGAGCATGTTGGCCAAACAGGTATCAAAGTGAGCCCGAATCTGTACATCGCCATTGGAATTTCCGGTGCCATTCAACATGTGGCAGGAATCAGTTCCAGCAAAGTAATTGTAGCCATCAACAAAGATCCGGAAGCCCCGATTTTCAAAGCAGCGACTTACGGGATTGTGGGTGATGCGTTTGACGTGGTTCCAAAACTGACACAAGCTCTGCGGAATTCTCTGTAAATCTCCACAATTTGTTCTTTTTCTTACAGAAAGAAAGGTCAAATCAAATCCTGTCCTTACTTTCGTTTCATCTTCTATTGATTTCGTAGTGCAGAAAATAAAACTTGAAATTCTGGGCCTCAGCTCCAGCCAGTCACAGTCGGGTTCATTCGCTCTGGTACTGGGTGAAGAATCAGGTTACAGGAGACTTCCGATTATCATCGGGATGTTTGAAGCTCAGGCCATTGCCATTGAAATCGAAAAAATCATACCCAACCGGCCGATGACACACGACCTGTTTAAGTCGTTTGCTGAGTTGTTTGATTTTGAAGTAGAAGAAATCATTATTTCAGATCTTCGTGAAGGAGTCTTTTTTGCCAAGATCATTTGTTCAGATGGTCTGAAGAAAGTAGAAATCGATGCCCGTCCATCTGATGCCATTGCCATCGGCCTTCGGTTTGGTGTTCCGATATATACATACGAAAATATTCTGAGTGAGGCTGGAATTGTATTATCTGATTTCATCGAAGAAGAAGATGCTTTTGAAGAAAAAGTCCCCTCCCCGGTTTCAGGAAAGAAAAATAAGGACTGGATGAAGGATGTGAATACTGACCAGCTGAGGGTCATGCTGGAAGAAGCATTGGCCAGTGAAGATTACGAAAAGGCCGCCCAGATTAGGGACGAGCTCAACAAACGAAATTAAGGTTTCCCGTCTCTTACCGAATACATTGTTAAGATTCTGTAAGAGACGTTATTTTGCAAACCCAAATAACTGATACATTATATTGTCGCTGCATTTTTGGCGACGTTTAAATTTTATGATATGAAAACGACTATCTGTCTCCGTCCTTTGTGTCTGCTGTTTGTTCTGACACTTTTCTTCATCCTTCATCCTGTTGCTTTTGGCCAGAAACGATGCTCTTCAGCTGTTTCTGATAGTGAATTCGAACAATACAAAGGAGCTATTAAAGCAGAAAGTTTTTCTGACAACCAGATGGAAGTGGCCAAACAGGTTCCTCTTTGCCTGAGTACAACTCAAATCAAAGCCGTGATGGCGATCTTTTCATTTGAGGAATCCAAACTTGGGTTTGCGAAGTTTGCTTATGCCAACTGTGTGGATGCAAAAAATTACTACCTTATCAACTCCGCACTCACATATTCTTCTTCCAAAACGGAGTTGAACCAGTTTGTAAAGAGTCAGCCTGCACCAAAGGAAGAAGAGCCAATCATTCCAAAAGACAATCCACCTGCCCAGACAACCGATACAAATCCGGTGATTGTACCACCAAAAAACACGACTCCGCCACGTAAAACCGGCTGGGAACCGAAAACAAATCCATCAACGGTGAACACCAATTCGTCTGACCCGAATTACGATGCCTACATTAAAGCACAGCAACAAATGCAGTCATTTTTTGTGATGACGTTGGGAATGGGCGATAACCAGATTGACCAATCCAGTGATGTTCACAAGCCAGAAGAAGATCCTTCCAGCATTCCGGCAAAAGCACCAAGAGTTGTGATCACAGCCCCTGAGCTCAATCAGGAAAACAATTTCACAGCAAAAACAACACAGAAAAAACTGACGGTATCCGGTGTAATCAGTTCTTCTGTTGGGATTTACGAAGTTTTCATTAACGAAACAGAGGCCATCCTGAATCAAAAGGGCGAATTTTTCGGGGACGTATTTCTGAGTCCGGGAGAGAATCAGGTTTCAATCCGGGCAAAAGACACCAAGGGACAAAATTCGAAAATCGGGTTCAAGATTGTTCGTGAATCGGGCCAGACAAATCCGGACACACCACCGAAAGAAACAGTTAAAGAAGAACCGGTTGCGCCGGTAGTTCCGCCACCTGTTACACCACCAGCCGTATTTGTTTCCGAAATTGACAAGGACATTCCGAAACTTGGTAAAACAAACAAAGACGCTATTGCTGTAGTGATTGGCAACCAACGCTATTCAAAAGCAAAAGCCGTAGAATATGCAGAAAACGATGCCCGTTCGATGAAAGCCTATCTTATCAATATGCTGGGTTATAAGGAAGGCAACATTCTCTATTATGAAAATGCCAGTCTGAGTGATTTCAATACTGTTTTCGGCACATCAGAAAATCCAAAAGGAAGGCTATACAACACGATTAAACAGGGTGTTTCAGATGTGATCATCTACTATTCAGGTCATGGAGCACCGGGTTTAAAAAACAGCAAGGCCTATTTTGTTCCTGTAGAAGCCGATCCGAACTACATGGAAAATGGTGGATATTCGATTGATGTTCTTTACCAAAATTTGAAAAAACTTCCTGCAAAAACCATCACCTTGTTTTCAGATGCCTGTTTTTCAGGCGCCAACGTTTTTGACAAAATCAGCCCGATGGTGATCCGGGCAAAAGAACCGGTGAAAGAGGGCATGAAAAACACCACACTGATCAGTTCCTGCACCGGAACCGAAGTAAGCTGCTGGCATACTGAGGAAAGACACGGATTGTTTACGTTCTATCTTCTTCAGGCACTCAAAAATTACAAAGAAACCGATCTGAACAAAGACAAACAGGTAAGCCTGGACGAAGTGTTCAAATCGCTTGCTGATAATAATGAAGGTGTGCCGTATTTCGCCCGGCGTCAGTTTGGACTCAACCAAACTCCCGTGATTCAGGGTCCGAAAACGCGGATACTTTTTAAGTACTAAACCACAACCAACTACGTGACCACTACCAAAACCATTCAGATTGTCGACCTGCAAAGTCAATATCAGAGGTTAAAATCAGAAATCGATCCGGCTGTCCAGGCAGTAATGACGGATGGAAATTTCATCAACGGAAAACAGGTTTCCCAATTTGCCGATGAACTTTCGGCTTATACGGGAAGTCGTTTCACCATCCCCTGTGCGAACGGGACCGATGCATTGCAACTGGCTTACATGGCTCTGGATCTGAAGCCCGGAGACGAAATCATCATTCCGGCTTTTAATTATGTGGCAGCAGCGGAGGCCGCCTGTCTTCTTGGATTGACCGTTGTGTTTACAGATGTAGATCCTGGCAGCTTCAATATGGATCCTGCTACAATTGAATCGAAGATAACACCTGCAACCAAAGCTGTTGTTGCTGTTCATTTATTCGGTCAGGGTTGTGATCTGGATGCGATTTCCTCCATTTGTGAAAAGCACAATCTCTATCTCATTGAAGACAATGCTCAGGCAATTGGTGCAGAAATGACAAAAGGGAAATTCGCCGGAAAGAAACTGGGAACCATTGGGCACATTGGAACGACCAGCTTTTTCCCGTCCAAAAATCTGGGATGCATGGGCGATGGTGGTGCACTCTTTTGCCAGGAAGAAGAACTCGCGGCCCGTATTAAAATGATGGCCAACCACGGTCAGAAGGTGAAATACCACTATGATTATATTGGGATCAACTCCCGGCTTGATACCATTCAGGCTGCGATTCTCAGGGTAAAACTGGAACATCTGGATGAATTCACCAGAGCCAGGCAGAATGCGGCATCTGCTTACACGCACATTCTGAAAGAGAAAAAAGGAATCACACCTCCTGCCATCTCACCGTTTTCATCGCATGTTTTTCACCAGTACACCATTCTGTTTGAAAACAGTGAAAGCCGTGACCTTGTGAAAGCCCAGTTGCAGGAAGCCGGGATTCAGTCGATGATTTATTATCCTTCTTCGCTTCACTTGCAGAAAGCATACGCCGAAACCAATTTACATTCAGGAAGTTTTCCGGTTTCCGAAAGCCTCTGCGAACGGGTACTTTCGTTGCCTATGCACAGTGAAATGACAAATGAACTGGTTGAATTCATTTGTTCGAAAATTGACTTATCGCACAGATAGTCAAATAATTTACACCTGCGGATTCTGCACTCTGGTGGTTGATGCGTTTTAAGATCAGACGCAAAACCTTTCTGGATACGGATTCGGCAGCTTCAAAAAAGAAACATCATACAAATACTTTATAGAATATGAGCTTTATAAAAATCGGCGTCTTTTACGATGGCAATTATTTCCTGCAGGCCAGTAACTATTACGCCTATGGAAATACACGAAGAAAGCGCTTGAGCGTGGCCGGCATTCATGATTTTATCCGGCACCAGGTAGCAGAACTGGAAAATATCGATGTGCGTTCCTGCAAGATTGTGGATGCCCATTATTTCCGTGGGAGGCTGAATGCATACGATGCATCGCAACGTGGCGACCTCCTTTTCTGGGACCGAGCGTTTGATGACATTCTGATGGCTGAAGGTGTAACGACACACTATATGCCAATTAAAATCAACAGTGAAGGTCTGAAGATCGAAAAGGGAATTGACGTGTGGCTGGCTCTGGAAGCCTTTGAAATGGCGGGTTTGAAAAAACTGGACGTGGTGGTGCTTCTGGCTGGCGATGGAGATTATGTGCCACTTGTGCGAAAGTTGAATTCACTGGGTGTAAAAGTGATGGTGCTGGGTTGGGACATTGAATACGTGAATGAAAACAATGTTCGGATCGTGACCCGTTCTTCACAGGAATTACTGGAAGAAGCCAGCTACCCGCTTTCCATGCATTCCATCATAGAGGACCGAGCCAAGCGGAATGAAATGCTGATTAACAATCTGTTTGTTTCGAACGAATCACGGAAGCCGGCTGTCGCGGATCACAGTGATGTGGGCGAAGGAAAAACGGGTGAAATTATGAGCCTGAAAAATGGCTTTGGTTTCATCAAGTTTCCTCCAAACAACGTATTCTTTCACTTTTCCAATTTGATGGACAGCGACTTCCACGATTTGCAAGTGGGAGATCCTGTGCAGTTTGACCTGGAGAAAGGAGATGAAGGACAGGACGTCGCCAAAAATGTTCGGGTTCTGGCAGCCTATTAACGGCCTCTGATGTAATTGATCGAGTCACGCTTAATGCGTGACTTTTTTATTTTAAGGCGAGCCATAGCCGAATTCGCAATGAGATGCTCTCAACCAGCTGAGCTATGCTCCGGCAACCAGTTGATCAATCATCTTCCTGGATTTCCATTTCTTGATTTGGCGCTCTCGTTTGGCGGCGT
>DAIOVD010000060.1:10934-16058 GCA_036759185.1 Catalimonadaceae bacterium
TGGATTCAAGGGATGATCCGGTACTGCCGATGTAGAATTTGTCGAGTTGGGCTGACTTGAGAATGTATAAAAAGGGCATAAAAAAAGGTCTCGTAATTACGAGACCTAAGTGTGGGAGCAGACCTGTCCCGAATTTACTTCGGGTGGGGTTCGAACCCCCGACCCTCCCGATGTAAAATCGGGATGCTCTCAACCAGATGAGCTATCCTCCGGCAACCAGTTGCTCAATCATCTTCCTGGATTTCCATTTCTTGATTTGGCGCTCTCGTTTGGCGGCGTCTTCGATTTTTTCAAATTCTTCAGAATACACCAATACCCAATCCTTGGCACTTGCTGTAAATCCCGAATGATCGGTCAGATGTTTTTGAAGCCTGGATTCAAGGGATGATCCGGTACTGCCGATGTAGAATTTGTCGAGTTGGGCTGAAAACAAAATGTATGTGAAGGGCATAAATGAAAAAAGTCACGCTTGTGACGTGACTTTTTTTGTGGGAGCAGAGGGGTTCGAACCCCCGACCCTCTGCTTGTAAGGCAGATGCTCTGAACCAGCTGAGCTATGCTCCCCTTCGATTTGGGAGTGCAAAAGTAGCGTTGCCGATGGACTGAACAAACTTTTGGATCACTTTTTTCCAAAAAAAGTAAAAAAAATATCCAACCCTCTGTAAATCAAGACTACTCTACAATCTCCAAAAGTGTTCGGAATGCTACATATTTCTGACCATAGCGCTCCTGAGTGGATTTTTGGAGTGCCGGACCAAACTTATCGCGATACCGAATGATGTCGTCCATGCGATTAAAATAATACTGAATGCTGTAGGTCGTGCCATTGTTTTCCACTTCTGACAATACTTTCAGCATCCGGTTGGCTACGAAACAACCTGTGGCCATCACTTCCGGAATGTGCGTCGATTTCATCCATTCAATCCAATCCTGGTGGATTTCATCCTCCACATTTACCGTTACATTGTATAAAAACATTTCTTCTAATTCTCTGGGGTCCCGGACCCTTTTTTCATTTTTAGTTTTGCTTGCAAAAGGAATTTCGATGCCCTTCCACTTATTCATGGCTTAAGATTGACAATTTCCTGAATCACTACTGCCTGAGGAAAGACGACTTCCAGCTTTTTTAGAGCGATATAGGCATCAAGTCTTTCATAAAAATCACCCAGGCTCACCTTGAATGTTGGAGCCTGATATTTGGTGTACAAATCGGCTTTCTGAAACACCCGGTAGGCCTGTTCTCTTGCCTTTGTGGCTTCATCACGTTCATTTCCGGAATACAACAATATCCGGTAGCCGGCAATCCGGTTGGATTTCAAATCACGACTGGCCAGGCTATCCAGGTATTGATCCAGTTGTTCTGTGACATCAAAGTTCGACCCGGAATAAACTGGTTTCGAAATTTTCACGGATTCCGCATTTTCAACGGCATACAATGAATCCCAGATCAGATTGGTTTGAGCTAGTATTGGAAATGCGCTGCAAAACCAGAATGCAAAGAGAAAAACGTATTTCTTCAAGTTCTTGAGATCGTGATCCAATCGCAAAAATAGACTTTATTGCCGCACATTTCCGCAATCCCGATGCAAGGTTATTTCAGAATGTTCCCGTTGCCCTGGGTTGTTTTCCCGGAAGAGGTGCTTCACCTCCATATTTTTGAACCCCGGTATATTCAACTGGTTTACGAATGCATAAAGCAAAAAGAGATGTTTGGGATTCCATTTCATTCCGGGACCATGCAATTCGGAACTCTTGTTGAAATCATTGAAATTCGAAAAACGTATTTTGATGGAAAAATGGACATTGTGGTAAAAGGTAAGGAGAAATTTGAGCTTCTGCATTTCGACCCATTGGTCCAATTCAAACACTATCCGGGAGGGAAGATCAAAACAATGGAAACAACCTTCCACTCAAATCCCAAAACAGTGGCCTCGCTGCGGAGGCAACTGGATATTTTCTTTAATCTGATTGGCTCAAGGCCGGTGGTGGCGAATGATGATCCGGATTATCTTTCCTTTACCTATGGCCACAAAATCGGACTCAAACCCTACCAGGAAATGAAACTAATGTTGCTGGCAGATGAAAATGAACGACAGAAAAATCTGGTCCGGTACCTGAGCCGAATGATACCCGGATTACGGAATGCCGAAGAAGCAAAAACCCGGATCAAACTGAACGGGCACTTCAAAACCTTTGACCCAATCCGCTTCTAAACGGTTAAGTACAAGACATTTCGGGAATTGTTACCATAAATAATTCATCCAACTGAATGAATAGAGTAATACTTTTACTCTCTCTTAGTTACCTTCTTCTGAAACAATTCATGCCGAACCAAAACATCCTGATCTGCCGGTCTTTGCGCCTGCTTTTGGCTCTGATTCTTCTTCCGGTCGCACAAATTTCAGCTGCTTATCTCAACCGACCAGAACTGGTGGATTACAATTTTGCCAGTGCCAACATTTGTGAAAAAGCCAGCCTGAAAATCAAGTTTGATCACGAACAATTCAATCCGGGCAATGTGTTCACCGTGGAGATTTCCCAGAACGGAAGTTTCCAGACAGGAAATACCATCCAGTTGGTTGGGGCCCTTACACAATCCGGAAACCAACAAAACGTATTTCTCACCGTCACCTTTCCGTCCTCGGTACCAGCCGGAAGCAATTACCGCCTCAGGATAAAGGGTTCCAGTCCGCTTACGTACAGCAACCAACTCAATGAATTCCCTTTTTCCATCTCCAAACTGAGTCCTTCCGACCCAACCGTTTTCCCGACTGACCACTGGAGAGGCTCCTTTTACAGCTGGATTCCAAGTACAACCGGGGTAATTACCGATGGCAATCTGGAGGATCTGTTCAACACCAATAACTACCTGGGATACATCACTGAAGATTCTCTTTCATTTGATTACAATTGGGGCAACAATACACCTGCCCCAGCGATTTTCCCTGACACCAACAAGGTTTGTGGAAGTTACAAAGACTTCTTTTCCATTCGGATGCAGCGGAAAATCAACTTCGAAGAAGGCTTTTACATTTTTGGTGGTGGAGCCGATGATGGTTTCCGGCTTAGTCTGGACGGCGGTCTGACCTGGCTCATCAGTGACTGGAGTGACCATGCGTACAGAGGCTCACTGAACAACAACGGTTGCGGCGTTTTTATTACTGCTGGATCAAGGAACGTGGTCGCTGAATTTTATGAAAACAAAACCGATGCCCGCTTCCGGCTGGTTCTGATTAAAACCGGGACTCCCGTGATTGATCCTATTTCCATCACCAGTCCAGCGAATGGAGCCACTATTTGCAGCGGCTCCTCCCCTGTTCAATTGACCGGAAATCCCGCCGGCGCCTGGCAATGGTCCGGACCCGGAGTGAATTATCAGGGAACTTTGAATCCTTCTGTAGGCGGAACAGGACCACGAACCATCACGTACCAGACCGGCTTCAGTGCTTTCGGACAGAATTGTGTAAAAACAGCCAGCATTACAGTGAACATTGTAAACGGGTTATCCGCTCAGTTTTCGGGACTGCAACCAGCGTATTGTACGAATTCCCCGACTGTGAACCTTGTGCCGCAAAATCCGGGTGGTACGTTTTCAGGTCCAGGAGTGAGTGGCTCCACCTTTTCTCCTTTGGAGGCAGGTCCGGGAAGCTATTTTATTCAACATATTCTCAACACGCCGGGAGGTTGCAGCGATACAGTTTCAATTCCGGTTACGGTTACCGCTCCCATTATTCCATTGATTATTCTTCCGGAAAACCTTTGCTCCGGTGCGGCTCCTGTAACGCTGGTTGCCAATGCACCGGGAACATTTTCAGGTCCCGGAATCACAGGAAACCAGTTTAATCCGGCACTGGCGAACATTGGCAACAACACAATTGTTTTTACATCGGTTCAGGGTGCCTGCACATCGATATCCAGCGGCAACATTATGGTGCTCAACCAACCGACGGTATCGCTCACACTTTCTTCCATTGGTTTTTGTATAAACCAAACCCGTAAAGCGAAAATCAATGCGTCACCAGCTGGCGGAACTCTGACAGGTCCAGGAATTACGGGTGATTCTTTAACGGTGACAGGACTTACCCCTGGAAATTACGCCTTGCAATACATTGCAGGAAATGCGGGCTGTTCGGATACGGCTGTTGCTACTTTTACAGTTTACGATCTTCCGGATGCCAGTTTTAACAACATGCCCGATACTGTTTGCGAAGGTGCCGCCAACATTACGTTGGTGCCTGTAACTCCCGGTGGTGCATTTGTTGGCCAGGGCGTTATTCCTCCCAACCAATTCTCTCCTTCCATCCTACTGGTGAACAACACGTATATGGTGGAATACAGAGTGACGAAAAATGGCTGTTTCAACCGGAGCGAGCAGTTTGTGAACATTCTCGACAAGCTCAAGCCGACTCTCCAGTTTCCAACTTTGAAAAAGAGATACTGCACCACAGAACCCGCTTTCATTCCTGCATCCATTCCACCATCCAGATATTATCTGAATGGAAATGAAGTTACGTCGATCAATCCGGCTACACTGGCGCCAGGTAATTATCAATTGCTGGCTGTGTTTAAGCCAGCCACCGATCTCGAATGCATTGACACGGCATCGGCCCGGTATGATTTCACCATCATCGCCAATCCGGCACCGGATTTGGGTCCGGACAAAGAAGTGGAATCGGGACAAAGCATCACGCTCGATCCGAAAGTGACGGCTCCATATTCCTGGACAACGGGTGAACCAGGACTGAATCCTGAAGCGAACAAGCCGCTCGTTTTTGAGCCGACTGTCGCCCAAACGATTAAAGTGACGGCCTCCGATCCTACACTTACCTGTACGGGAACCGATGAAATGAACCTGACCGTCCGTGAAAAACTCTTTTTTCCGACGTTGTTCACGCCCAACGGAGATGGCTACAACAACGAATGGCGGATCACAGGCGGATACAACAACATGAAAATTTCCATCATCGACCGCTGGGGTAAGAAAGTGTACAATGGTGTTTCTCAGGGTGAAATCGCCTGGACGGGTGAAGGAGCGGAACAGTCGGGACTCTATTTCTTTCTGGTGGAACATCCAACGGATGGACGAACCTGGACGGGTTGGGTGATGGTGGTGAGGGAGTAGCC
>DAIOVD010000060.1:16158-20493 GCA_036759185.1 Catalimonadaceae bacterium
CGGGTGCTTCCTCCGTAAATGCCGTGGTTTCGGTTTGGATAGTAGAAGGAATCGAACTTCTTATTGGCTTTCACCAGGGCATTGACCATTGATACGGCATTCTGGAAATGCACATTGTCGTCGCCGGTTCCGTGCACGAGGAGGTAGTTTCCTTTGAGTTTGTCGGCGAAGGTAACCGGGCTGTTGTCGTCGTAACCGGATGCGTTTTCTGAAGGCAACTTGAGGTAGCGCTCGGTGTAAATGGAATCGTAGAAACGCCAGTTGGTAACCGGAGCCACAGCAATTCCGGTTTTGAAGATGTCGGCGCCTTTGGTCATGCACAAACTGGTGAGGTACCCACCGAAGCTCCAGCCCCAGATCCCAATGCGGGAAGCATCCACGTAGGATTGTTTCGCCAGATAACGGGCGGCATCGATCTGATCTTCGCATTCGAGTTTGCCGAGCTGGGCATAGGTCGCTTTCCGGAATTCGGAACCCTTCCCTCCTGTTCCGCGGTTGTCGACTGATACTATGATGTAACCCTTTGAAGCCAGCATCTGATACCAGAAAAAGTCGGGCCCGCCCCAGGCATCGGTTACAGTTTGGTGTCCGGGTCCGCCATAGCAATGCATGAGGACAGGATATTTTTTATTCGGGTCGAAGTCAGCTGGCTTGATGATCCAGGCATTGAGCTTCACGCCTTTTTCTGTGGTGATTTCAAAGAAGGTTTTGGGAGAAATCTGGTAGTTATTCAACCTCGCATTCAGTGCTTTGTTGTCTTCCAGCACTTTCACCAGTTTGCCATCGGCCTGGTACAGACTCACAACAGACGGTGTCGCAGAAGAATGGTAATTGTCGATGTAGTAGGTGAACTCCGGATTGAAACGAACATCGTGGGTTCCGGCTCCGGCACTGAGTTTCTTTTTGTTCTTACCCGAAATGGAAACGGAATACAACTGCCTCTGGATCGAACCATCTTCGGTGCTCATGAAATACAAAAGTCCTTTTTTCTCATCCAGACCCAGGAAAGAACTCACGTCCCAGTTTCCTGCGGTGATCGGACGGATCAGTTTTCCATCCATTCCATATAGATAAATGTGCTGAAATCCGGACTGATCGGTGCTGTAAATAAACTCTTTGCCGTTCTGGAGATAGGTGAGATCGTCGTTGATCTCGAAAAATGCTTTGGCCGTTTCACTGAGTACAATCTGCACTACACCCGTGGTGGCATCAATGTGCATGAGATCAATTTTATTCTGGAGGCGGTTCATCCGACGGACGGAAAGCAGGTTCGCATTTTTGGTCCACTGCATCCGGGCGATGTACTGATCGTTTTCGGCACCTTCCTGAATTTCGATTGTTTTTCCGGAAGACAAATCATACACGGACACATCCACTCTGGAGTTTTTTTCTCCCGCTTTCGGGTATTTGAAGGTGTAGTCTTTCGGATACAATCCGCCCCACATCTGCATGTTGTAGGTCGGCACCTGGCGCTCATCAAAACTCATGAAGGCGATTTTCTTTGAATCAGGCGACCAGTGAAAGGCTTTCCAGAATTCGAACTCTTCTTCGTACACCCAGTCGGAACTCCCGTGGATGATTTCGTTTGGTTTGCCGGTTTTGGTGATGGCCGTTTCCTTTCCGGTGGCTACGTCGTACAAGTAGAGATTGTTTTCGAAACAAAATGCGACCGACTTTCCGTCCGGACTAAAACTGGCCAACGAAATGCGCTGACCGGGATGAACGGGAGTCAGTTTTTTCGTCTGCAGATTATAAAGATAGAAAAACGCTTTTGAGCTCCGTCTGTAAATGGGTTGAATTTCTGTTTCAATGAGGATTTGTGTTTCGTCGGGACTGAGCGTGTAGTTGTCGATCGACAGAACAGCGGTGTCCAGTTTCACGGAAGAGCCCTCCACCAGTGTTTTTGTTTTGAGGCCGGTCCGGATGTCGTAGACTTCGATGTTGCCGTCCTTCATGGCCGAATACGTGCTGCCACTTTTGAACCAGTTGACATCATCGACGCTTTCACCTCTCCAGATGGGGGCTTTCCAGACATCGTCGAGGGAGATGGCTTTTTTCTGCTGGGCCTGTGAGGAACTGACTATCAAGCCAAATCCAATAAAAAGTAGAAAGTATTTTCTC
Source organism: Catalimonadaceae bacterium (assembly GCA_036759185.1). Taxonomy (GTDB): domain Bacteria; phylum Bacteroidota; class Bacteroidia; order Cytophagales; family Flexibacteraceae; genus CAMDMI01. Next base: position 18,280 of record DAIOVD010000060.1, read on the forward strand.
ATAAAATTCCAGAATGGATGGGCGAAAGTAGTAAGGCAAAACGGAAAGAAAATTCAAAAAGGTTGAGAGGTTGAAATTGTTTGCTGACCGAAACGCGAAGAGGCTGTACAAAAATGGAGGAGCCAGATTGATTTCGGACATTCATCTTTCATCACTCCACTCTTGTTCGAAAATCTATTAAACTATGCTATTCTGTCCATTCTAAAAGTTTGTCTCAATATTTTTTGTGAAACCTTTTTAAATGAAACCGCCCTTTTTTTACCGCAGAGTCAAATGAGAAAAAAAGAGAACCACAGAGTTTTGCGTTTCCACTTTTCTCTCGAAAAATCTCTGTGTACGCAACGGTTTCCGGAAAAGGAGGAAAATTGTTTTGCAGTCGGAATTCCGGAAAATAAAATTTCAAAAAATTATGATAATATTTTCAATAAAAATAAAAATCATCATAATTTTCCCTTTTATTTTTTTTCATGCTTTCACTTTCTCATATCCGCACATTTTTTGGATTTACCCAATCGCAGGCCGGTGATTATTTAATGATTACGCAGGGCCTTGTAGCCGACTATGAAAAAGGGTTTCGGCCCATTCCCATGAAATCTATAGAAGCATTGAATGTTTTGTCCACGTTGTTGGAAGAAATGGAATCGGTCGATCCTGCCAATTATTCCGCCCTTTTCGAAACAAATTCCGCCAGTGAAATTCGCTATTGGAGGAAAATCGCCGAAAACGCTCAGGATGCGGCCGATGATCTGGAAAAAGAATTGGAGAAACTAAACCAGAGTCGCCTTCAGGTGGCCCGGGTTTATGCGTTTACTGAAAAGGTTGCTGAAAAACCGGACAGTCCCCTCGGACTTCGGGCTGCCTGGTGGCGGTTGCAGAAAGATAAGCAATCGGGCAAAATCGCGAAGGCGTCGGAAGGAATTCGTCAGCGACTCCGTCATAAAATTCATCTGCTTCGGCAAGAAGCCCGGTCGGCGCAGGAAAATTTGTTGTTCTGGGAGGGGAAATAGTTAATTATCGACTCATTAAAATATATTCCTTCATCTGTTCTCGGAAAAAGAGTCGGCTTTTCTATATTTGTACGAAGTGAAAAACAAAAGCGGAAAATGAAATCGACTGCACATTACCTGACTGATCCAAAAGGAAAGAGAATTGCCATTCAATTATCGATTCAGGAATACAATCGACTCATGGATTTAGTAGAGGAATTAGAATCAGTTAAAGCATTTGACAAAGCATTAAAGCGCAAAACTTCATTTCAGCCATTCCGTGATGCGATGGCAGATATAAGAGGAAAAGAAACTCCTCAGTAACATGACTTATGAGATCCTAATCGAAAAAGCTGCAAAGAAGCAGTTGGCCAAAATTCCTGAACCATTTCTTACCAACATAGAATCTGCCATCAATAATTTGCAATACAATCCAAGACCTCTGGGATGTAAAAAACTAATTGGACGGCCAGGTTTCAGAATTAGGATTGGTAACTACAGGGTAGTTTATGCAATTGAGGATAACCAACTTTTGGTTTTGGTTGTGGATGTTGGGCATAGACAGGGTGTGTATAAATAGTCCAGGTTTCAGAATATAGCTTTGGCATGTTGGAATAATTCTAATGCTTGAAGTCTGATTGTTTTTGAAACCCAAAGTCCCAAAATTGAAATTCTTCAACTTTTAGAGAGCACTGGGTGCCAGTGAAAGCCAAATCTCCTCAGTCCTCCTTGTATTCCATGATTTCCTGCCGATGTAAAGCCGGAATAGGTTCTGCTGCAAAAATCTGACACAATAAAGGCAGAACCGAAGTTTCTTGGCCCCGGCAGAATCTGCCCGACTGATACGAGACTATTCACTTACCACTGCCCATTTCTATACGGTTCTCAGAAATCTATTTTCCCTTTCGTCCGATACATTCGCCTTTCGGCCAAGGCTTCCGTTTATATTTGCTCACGAAAAATTAGCAGATCACATGAAGAGTTTTTTTAAGTACACATTCGCCACCGTTCTCGGCCTGTTTCTATTCTTTTTTGTCGGGATGATCATCCTGATCGGAATCGGGGCCGCATCCGGAAATGAAACCGTTGAGGTAAAGGACAATTCCGTCCTTAAGATCGATCTTTCGCAACCCATTGCGGAAAGAGAGCAAAACAATCCACTGGAAGAACTGGGCATACCGGGAGCCGGAGCCAACATTACAGGATTGTATGAACTAAAGAAAGCCAT
>DAIOVD010000060.1:20593-22078 GCA_036759185.1 Catalimonadaceae bacterium
TTCCTTCGTGAAAACATGAGCGATGCCAACCGTCTTCAGGCAACGTCATTCTTAAACAGCATCAACCAGCACGTTATGTCGCAGGTAGCGGTGAACCGGAAACTGACGCCGGAATCGGTAAAACTTAGTTCCGACAGCATGAAGGCCCGAAGTGCAGAAGATGCCGTCCGTTTGGGACTTGTTTCCAAAGCAGCGTACTACGATCAGGTTCTGAGCACATTGAAAAAGAAACTGGGTGTTGAAAAAGACGAAGATGTCAATTTCATTTCATACAATAAATACCGCAAAGCAGAAGGTGGAGAAGAAGCCAGCGGTTCAGAAAATAAGATCGCGATAATTATTGGACAAGGAGAAATCAACTCCGGAAAAGGAGACAATGAATCGATTGGATCCGACAAAATCTGCGAGGCCCTTCGCAAAGCACGAAACGACAGCAAAATCAAGGCGGTGGTTCTCCGCATCAATTCACCAGGTGGTTCTGCTCTTGCATCGGATGTGATGTGGAGAGAAATTCAGTTGACCAAAAAAGTGAAGCCTGTGATTGCCTCCATGTCGGATGTGGCCGCTTCCGGTGGTTACTATATGGCAATGGGTTGCGATAAAATCGTGGCTCACCCAACGACCATCACCGGTTCGATCGGGGTGTTTGGATTGATGTTCAATGCACAGAACATGTTCAAGAATAAACTGGGAATTACGTTCGACGGTGTAAAAACAGGTGCCTATTCGGACATTGGCAATGGAACCCGTCCGTTAACAGAAGGCGAAAAGCAAATCATTCAATCGGAAGTAAACAAGATTTACGAGACGTTTACAACCAAAGCAGCAGCCGGACGCAAAATGCCGGTGGAAACCTTGAAGTCGCTGGCCGGAGGTCGGGTTTGGTCAGGCACAGAAGCCAAAGCCAATGGACTGGTTGACGAACTGGGCGGACTGGACAAGGCCATTGAGATGGCGGCGGCACAAGCGAAGATTGGTAAGGATTACCGAATCAAATTATTGCCGGCACAGAAGAATTTTATTGAAGAAATTATGGAACAGATTGGCGGAGAAGCCCGTGTGAGCATGGCGAAAGCTGAACTCGGTGAGCTTTATCCATTGGTAAAACAGTTCCAGAAAATCAAAACGATGGAAGGCATCAACGCACGGCTTCCGTACGATTTCATCCTGAACTAAAGCGAATCAACTATTGAAACGAAAACCGGTTTCCTGCGAAGGGGGCCGGTTTTTTTTGTTTCTGGGAACCGAAAAACAGATCAAATTCCTGTAGAAATCAGAATTGGGTTATTTGGTGAATTCCGGTTTTAGAAAAAATTTCGACTTGGATTTCAACCAAAACAATTCTTTTCTTGTCTGCCCAAAGAACCTAACCCCTTTGCCCATGATCCGGATCATTATTTTCTGCATCGCTTTTCTTGGTATTTGTTTTCATGCCTTCCCTCAGGCCGGCAGTCTGGACCCGGATTTTCTTCCGAATATGAAGGG
>DAIOVD010000061.1:0-21872 GCA_036759185.1 Catalimonadaceae bacterium
TAGCAAGAAATATTTACAAAATATTTGAAGATATTTTCCAAAACCCTCAAAACCAAAAACTTATAACTGAAAAAAATCGATACTATTTGATGAGACCATTTCAACCGCCCAATTTTGCCAAAAGGCTGCCACTTTCAGCATCACGATTTCCTCCAGACACGACGCCCAATTTGCTCAATGACGCACAAACTTAAAACCAACACCATGCACCGTCTGGATCTCCAGACTATTGTCACTTTGCAAAAACTTCCGCACTTTCGAAATGAACACATCCAGACTCCTGCCTTTATAGTAATCGTCAGTACCCCAGATTTTCATCAGAATATCCTCCCTCTTCAGAATCTGTCCCTGATTAAGGAAAAACATCTCAAGTAGCTCCGATTCTTTATATGTCAGCGAAGTTGTCTCGCCGCCGCACACAATCTTGAGTTGAGATGGAATAAATTCCAGAGTCCTGGTTTTGAAAATGTTTTCAGCCGACGGATTTTCACTGACCTTCGGGCGCTTTAAAAATACCTCCACACGGAAAAGCAATTCTTCAATACTAAAGGGCTTTGTCAGATAGTCGTCACCACCCATTCTGAAACCCTGCAGACGGTCCTCTTTGAGACCTTTGGCTGTAAGAAATATGATGGGTACATTGGAATTCAATTCCCTCACTTTTCCTGCCAGTGCGAACCCATCCAGTTTCGGCATCATCACATCAAATATGCACAGGTCGACTTCGCCTTCCTGAAAAGCTAAAAATGCATCTTCTCCGTTTTCAACTGCAATCACACGGAAACCCCGAAGCTCAAGGTTATCCTGAACAACAAAACGAAGATTCTCATCGTCTTCCGCCAGGAGAATGGTTGATTTACTCATTGTTTACTATTTCTACTGTTTTCAATTTTATCCCTGAACTGATGGAAGAGTTATGACCATAGTAGTTCCTTTTCCTGGTTCACTGTGAGCCTGAATTCTACCATGGTGCGCTGTAATAACAGACTTCACATAAAAAAGTCCCAGTCCAAACCCTTTCACATTGTGAACATTTCCGGTTGGTACTCTGTAAAACTTATCAAAAATACGAGGCAACTGCTCCTTAGAAATCCCGATCCCATTGTCTGCAATTGACAGTACCGCCTGCTTACCAACTTGCTTCAGCCGAATCTTTACATCAGGGATTCCATTGTTGTATTTCAATGCATTGTCAATCAAATTTGAAATCACATTGGAAAGATGCAAAGAATCGGCATGTATCCGGACGGCTTCCTCCGGAAGATCAACGGTAATTTTACCATTGGCAGTATGAATTGCGGCATCGGTGGCGTCAACAGCTCCGGCGATGACTTCATTGAGGTTGATCTCCTCCTTCTTCAAACTTGTGGTTTCCAGATTGGCCATTTTCAGGACGGCCTCCACCTGGTTCTGAAGTCGCTTACCTTCCGTATGAATGATTCCCAGATACCTGCCGATTCGGGTTGTCATGGTTCCTTCCTGTTCCATTGCAGTGCGGATGGTTTCAACCGAAGCCAGTATGGATGACAATGGTGTTTTGAACTCATGTGTCATATTGTTGATGAAGTCCTTTTGAATTTCAGATAAGCGTTTTTGCTTCAGAATCATCACCATAGCAATGATCATAAATATGAATACAAAAGCCAGAACACCAGATGAAAAAAGCCAGATGCCCATCTGACTTACCAATGTGGAATCCCTGGAAGGAAAGCGCACGCCGAAATAATAGGTCTGGTTCTGCCATTTAGGCAATTCCGATCCGATTGAATCCCGCACTTCTGTGTTAAGGGCTATATAATTCCCGTACACCATCTTATCGGTACTGCAATCGTATATGCCATATTCGTAATCAATCCTCAGATGTGATTTCTGAAATTCTTCCCGAAGGAAAATTTCGAGCAGGTTCGCATCAATCACATCATCCACACGAACCACAAAATAGTCGTCAGCGAGCTGGCTGACGGGATCCAGTAGTTTGGTTTTGTTGTGGTTGTAATCCAGCATACGCTGAGCAGTGCTGGTAAGGGCGATCTTGACACTCTGATTGAATTGCAAGGCCTTCATGTCAAATGCACGATCAAGCCAGAACCACTGGACAAAACCCACACCCACAAGGGCAATGCTTGCCAGAATTAAAACGAGCCGGATACTTTGCCTTGCCAAATCAGATGTTGCTAGAAAGGCGAAAGTTGCAGAGGATTCCACAATTCCTCAAACGCATTTTATCTGGAGTAAGAATCCCGTTCCCTATATCAGGGACGCCTTGATGAACCGCCACAAAAAAAGAGGCTGCATTTCTGCAACCTCTCTCCATGGGTGAAAACGAAATAAAAATTATTTCAGAACGAGCTTGATCCTTTCCTTCCTGTCGCCAAGAGATACTTCGAGAATGTACATACCGGATGGTAACCGTCCCGGATGGATTTCCTTCTCAATCAAACCAGGCTGGCCATATGCTTTATCTGACAGTATCTGAACTCCATTGATCGTATACAAAGAGTATCTGACTTCGCCACCACCAAATCCTTTCACATCCAGATGGAATCCATCCTGGAAAGGATTCGGCCAGACGGAAACATTGGCAGCAGAAGCCTGCAGTGGATCCACTGATGTACAGATGGTAATGCCCACTACAATGGTATCAGAATACGTACAACCAGTTGTGGTTGTGACTGTAACATGAAATACTCCTGCTGTATCAATGGTGTAGAGCGGAGAGGTACTTCCATCCTGCCATACCACAAAATTGAAGAGATTTCCAAGGTCGATACTCAGCGTACTGTCCGCACAAATTGTGGTGTCATGTCCCAGTGAAAGTGAATTTGGTGCACGGAATACCCGGATTGTATCGGATACTTCCGGACAGGTTCCGTTCGCAACTGTCCACATATATATACTGACACCATCCGTTAGTCCCGTAACCAAGGCATTCGGCTGAGATGGATTCACCACCGTGCCGGAACCTGTAACCATGGACCAGGAACCGGTTGCCGGCAATAAGACAGGAACTGCATTCAGACGGACGGAATCGGTACAGGTAAGTCTTGAAGGACCCGCATCTGCAACAAGGGTCGGAAGCGTGCTGATGGTAACAGAATCGGAACTGATCTGACAAATCCCATTTGAAATACTCCAGACGAACACATTCTGACCGGCTCCCAAACCAGTAATGGCTGTTGATGAAGAACCTGGATTCGAAAAGGCTCCTGTACCGGAAACCAAGGTCCAGATTCCGGTTCCAACCAGTGGTGTGTTACCGATAACGGTTGTCGAATCATCACAAACGGATTGATCTGCACCGGCATTGGCAGCAGTTGGTCCGGCGATTCTGGTTATCACAACACTATCAACGGAAGGCGGACATCCGGCACCACTGGAAATGGACCAGATGAATGTGTTCTGTCCGATGGAAAGTCCGGTTACAGAGGCATTATTCTGATCGATAGCAGAAAAGTCACCGGTACCCTGAACTGTAAACCAGGCGGATCCGGAAGTCACCGGATTGGCTGCCATCACGGTCACAGAATCGCAAATGATCTGGTCTGGACCGGCATTGGCCTGAACCGGTGGTAAGGTTACCGTAATGGAAACTGTATCGGTTGTTGAAGGACAAAGACCATTGGAAACCGTCCAAGTGAGGAGGTTCACTCCATCTGACAAACCTGAAACAGCAGTTGATGCTGAAGTTGAATCTCCAAACAAAGCGGTTCCGGAAATGACATTCCACTCACCATTACCGGAAGCAGGATTACTTGCCGAAAGAACTGTCTGATTTCCACAAACAGATTGATCAGAACCTGCCTGTGCCTGAGAAGGCGAAGGAAGTCGGGTTATGATAACTGTATCTGAAGAGGCCGGGCATTCAGCTGTCGTAATAGTCCACACGAATTTACTCTCTCCTGCTGGCAGGCTTGTTACAACGGTATTGTTTTGCGATGGAGAAGTAATGATCGCACTGCCACTCAGCAATGTCCATACACCTGTTCCCACAACCGGAAGATTTCCATCCAGACTCACCGATGAATCGCAGGTAAGTTGACCCTGACCTGCATCGGCCACCGTTGGCGATTCTTTCACAAGAACGGAAATGGTGTCAAAATTCGAAGGGCATATTCCATTTGAAAGTGTCCAGACGAATTGATTCAGACCAACAGAAAGATTGGTAACCGTTGGGCTCGCCACATTCACATCGGAAACCACACCTGTTCCGGACAGAATCGTCCAAAGCCCGCTTCCGGAGAAATTGGATCCTTGTCCACCGATGGTGGTTTGATCGGTACACAATGACTGATCAGCTCCTGCCTGGGCAAGACTTGGTTGCTCAAAGCTGGTGATGACAACGGTATCTGTTGAAGCCGGACAATTGCCATTGATGATGGTCCACACAAACACATTCTGACCCGGACTCAATGCTGTGACCTCGGCTGTAGGTTCACCCGGGTTGGCAATGAAACCATTTCCGGTTACCACTGACCAGAGGCTTGTGCCTGACGTTGGCAAAGAGGCACCGAGGGTAGCACTGTTTCCACAAATTGCCTGATCGGGACCTGCCTGAGCTGGTTCTGTAATTCCATTGACCGAAATATGAACTGTATCTGTTGAGGAAGGACAGATTCCGTTGCTCATTGTCCACACCAGAACATTCAAACCATTCGACAAACCAGAGACCGAAGAAACTGGAGAATTCACGTCTGCAAACTGTGCTGTGCCTGAAACCACAGACCACTGACCTGATCCAAACGCAGGAATTGTTCCTTCTAATGTTGTCAGATTTGAACAAAGGACCTGATCCGCACCGGCATCGGCCTGGCTGGCTGGTTGCTCTCTTGTTACAATGACTGTATCTGTTGACGATGGACAGTTTCCAGCAGAAATAGTCCAGACAAAAACATTATCCCCTACTCCAATCTGATGTAGTCCGGTGGAAGGACTTGAAGGATCCGAAATCACAGCAGAACCGGAAAGCAAGGTCCATTGACCAGTTCCCGTTTGCGGTGTGTTTCCATTGAGGTTGGAAACCGTATCGCAGATCACTTTATCAAATCCTGCATCGGCAGTTGTCGGTAGTGGATTCACTGTAACCAAAATAGTATCGGAACTGGAAGGACAAATTCCATTCGAAATGGTCCAGACAAGTTCATTGGTTCCTGTTGAGAGACCAGAAACATTGGTTTGGAAGGATGACGGATCAGCCACCACTCCAGTACCAGAAAGCACCGTCCAGGCTCCCGTTCCGATAACCGGTTGGTTGGCGGAAAGTTGCAACTGATCTGAGCAAACCGTTTGATCCGCTCCGGCATTCGCAACAGTTGGAGGAGCGATGCGGGTGATTTCAACTGTATCTGAGGATTCCGAGCATTTACCAACCGAAATTCTCCAGACAAACTGATTCTTTCCAACACCTGGATTCAGAATTGTGGTGCCTGGATTTAAAGGAGATGAAATGGTTCCAGAACCAGAAATCCTAAACCATCGACCTTCTCCATTGACAGGTGTATTTGCAGACAAGGTAGCAATCGTATCGCAAATGGTCTGATCCAAGCCTGCATTGGCCTGTGTGGCAAAAGGAGTTACATTAACAAGGACAGTATCGGTTGAAGCAGGACAAACTCCGTTCGAAATTATCCACACGAATTGATTATTCCCTCCACTCAAACCTGACACTTTTGAACTTGGATTACCTGGTTCTTCTATAGTGCCGGTACCGGTTATTTTCGTCCATGTACCCGTTCCAACAAGTGGATTGTTTGCTGATAAGAAGAGAGAATCACCACAGATGGATTCATCATTTCCAGCATTTGCCAGTTCAGGCTGCTCAAAACGGGTTATAATCAACGTATCGGAGGAAGCCGGACAGGTCCCAACCGCGATGCTCCACACAAGTTTCGTTTCTCCTGCACCGAGTCCGGTAACAGACGTGCTGGCAGAGGATGGATCAGTGATGTTTCCGGTTCCGGAGATGATGCTCCAGTTTCCGGCTCCCGACTGTGGTACATTGGCCGAAAGTGACACGACGGTATCGCAAATCTGCTGATCGTTTCCTGCGATCGCATTGGTTGGCAGTGGTGTAACTGTAATGGCAACCGTATCCGAACTTGGCGGACAGGTTCCTCCGGAAACAGACCACACAAACTCATTGGTACCGGTACTGAGGCCCGTTACCTGAGATAAGGCACTGTTAGGTGTGGCAATTGTTCCGGTGCCTGAAATTTGAGTCCATGAACCGCTGGCATTTCCGGTTAGTGTGGCAGTATTCCCGCAAACAGACTGATCCGCACCGGCATTTGCCTGTATCGACGTGCTGACTGACATCCTGATTTTCTTTGAAAAAACCACAACCGGCGACGCACAACTTTCAGATGATGTCAGAAGGAACTGAACACGGTCGTTGTTCTTAAGTGTATCCGATGTGTACGTGAGACCATCTGTTACAAAAACATCATTCAGATACCACTCAAAGGCAGGCTGAATTCCACCTCCGGTTGTTTGAGCGGTGAATGTAACCGAAGTTCCTGTACAGATCACAGTATCAGGACTCACCGCTATAGTGGCGGTCGGAATCAATGCTGTGAGAACCGTAACAACAACCGGCTGGGAGGTAGCGGAACAACCGGAATCCAGACGGGTCACCACAAAATAGGATCCGGATGAAGACACCACAATGCTGTTGTCTGTGCTGTCATTACTCCATAAGTAAGATGTTCCATTGGATGCCGGCACAGAGAGCGTAACATCACCACCAGCACAGAATGTCGTTGGTCCGCTTGCTGTGATGACTGGCAATGGAGTTGCTTTGTATATGGCCGGATCTGAATCATCACAATCCAGTTTGTTGCGCACGTAACCGACTGGCTGTGTGCAATCCACTGAATCTATGGAAGGGTCACCATAACCATCATCATCACTATCCAGATAATACCGGACTCCCGGGATATTCACGATCGAACCCTGAACATTCTGAATGACACCGGCCGCATCTTTCACTGTTGCAGTGTAAGAACCTGGACCTGCTGTGAGGGTTTCTCCGATGAACCCGGTGCTCCACTGAACTGTGACAGGCTGGGCACCTCCCACGACTGAGGCCGTGATGGTTCCGTTCGGTTTACCGTTACAGCTTGGGGTCGAAGAAAGGCTGACAGAAAATCCGCCGATCGGAGCCGTGGCCACATTATCAGAGTAAGAAAATTCCTGGATGGTGGAGTTGACAATCTTACCTACGATGGTGGTATTGTTATCCGCCACCTGCCATGGCATTTGAATGTTGAGGCTGTCGTTTCCTGGAATGGTCACCGGAATACTGCCGATCTGGATCGTATCATTCTGGTTGTTGATGTAGAAAAACTGCACATCGGCTGTGGTTTCTTCATCGCCGTTGTTACCAATACGTGCATTGATTTGAATGGTATTGCCAATCGACGGAGTAGAATTGGAAGGTGAGAAAACCTGGAAATACAGGTTTGCTGCAGCACCCACAATTACAGCCCGGGTGGCTTCGTTGTTGGCTTCATTCGATTCCAGAACCTGATTATCTGCATCGATCACGGTGCGGATGATATGAGAACCTGTCAGGTTTGAGGACCATGGCGTGGTGAAATGAACCGTGAAATTATCGCCCGTCACCAATCCGTTTACTGGAGCAGCTGAATCCACTGCTATCTCATCCACATACAATCTGATCTTCATCTGATCATTGATGTTCGGAAGCCCAATGTTTTCGTAGTTCACATCAATGGTGATGGGCTGGCCCGGATCGGGATTGAGAAGCGAAGGATTGATTCCGGAAGAAAGTACCCGCATATCCGGAAGTCCGGTCACTCTGGCTTTTCTGATCAGAATGTTATTCGTTTCGTTGCATTCAGTGAATTCATGATCCGGATCCACTTCAAATGTAAAGGTGTATTCACCTTCTGCCGGGAAGGCAAAGTTGGTTGGTAGTGTTGCGATGTACGGACAACCACAGTTTTCTTCCAGATTATTCAACAACGCATCTCCCAATGTGAGCGTGCCGGAAAGTCCGGGCCCACTTACAGAAAAGCGCACCTTCAGTTGACTGGCATCATAAATTCCTTTTGTGAGGACCGGCACTGTGAGGAAAATGGCCTGATTCACCAGGTAGTTTCCATTCCAGAAATCGTTTCCGCAGAAATTGTCAATCGGCTGAAATTCATGGCAAAGCGAATTGGTTTGCGCATTGTTCGATTCATTGAATTCGTTGAAAATATTGCCCGGATCCACTGTAGCGGTAATGGTTTCTGTCGCCGGAGCCACAGTTGGAATTACATGTGTAACCACGGAAGACTGCCCCGGATCCAGATTGGTACGGATGGTATCGGTAAATACTGCACCGCCCGATTGCGAGAACCGAACCGGAATCGGAGCCGTAGCGGTAGCATTTCCCCCATTTGTAATCCGGGCACGAACCGTGATGGATCCCGGAAAAGCCGGATTCTGCGGAGTGACATCAAATTCTTCACAACCGCTTACATACAGATCGGTTTGTGTTGGAAGAATCAGCACCTGACAGGATGTAACGTTGTTTGCCTCGTTCGTTTCCACAACTACTCCCGGAGGAACCGGGGTATCGAGATACAATTCGAACGTGTAGGTTCCAGTTGTTGCATAAGTATATGGAACGCTGAAGCTTGCACTGCTTTGTCTGGCTACATTCGAAATGGTCTTACTGATCGTTTCCAGGAAGTTACCATCCCGGAATATTTTCACCTGGGCGGTGAACGGACCTGTTCCGGATCCACCGGAATTGTGCATAGTAAAACTGATGCTGGTTTCCTGCCCACTGATGTATTGTGAACCACCGACTCCACAACTGATCGGGAACAAATCCGGCAGGAATGGAATAACAGTTAAGTTAGCACAAGCTGTATTGTTGCCTTCGCTTGATTCGTTCACGAGGAATGTCGCATCGGCTTTTCCGCAGATGAAATAATTACCCGGTGTATCGAATACAATGTTGCTGAAAGGAAAATCATACGAAGCGTTCAGTGCCAATGGCGGAACCTTAATATTTCCGATGGCCGGAGAACCACCTGTTTGTGTAACTTCCAGCAGTGTACTGTCCGTGGTTGGCTCGCAACCTACATTGGTTACCCGAACAAGTCCGGACAGACTTTCATTCTCTACAATATTATTACTTGAGAGAAATACAGCTGTAACCAGGTCGGGTAAACAAACCGGAGGAACGACCACAAACGTAGCCGTGAAATTAAACGTGAATGTAAAATCCGTGATCGTTCCGGTGATGGTGTACGTGCCCGGAGTCAACGAAACCGGAATGTTGTAACTGAACTGACCACTGGAGTTTGTATACGTGGTGTACGTAGCACCACCCGGATTGATGGTAAAGGTAACCAGTGCCCCGGCAACACTTGGGTCAGCCAATGGTACAGCAGTTCCGACGTAATTGGCCGTTCCACTCAGATTGACAGTTGCGCCAGGCGAACCAACAACCGTACTCGGACTGGTATTGGCGGTGATATCGATTCCTCCCGGCAGATTGAAATCGCCATTGGTAAAAGGACGAATCGCCGAATTGTCCAGCTCATTCGATTCCGAAATCACATGGGTATAATCAATGGTCACCTGCATCGGACACCAGGCATCGACGGACGGTGTCGTGATATCCCAGATCACATCCAGAGAAGTATGCGGAGCCAGAAACGGAACCACTTTATCCGGATACACAATATTGGTATCAAATTGATTACGAAGGTGAACCACAAAATTCTGTGCAGCAAAATCTGACACGTTGTGCACAGTAGCCGTGATTTGCAGTGGTGATGAAACAGGAGGATTTGCCACACTGAAATTGATGTCGTTGGCAAAAATCTGCAGATCGGAAAGAATAAACACATCCGGATAATTGAATGGCCCGATCACCGTGGCACAACCGCCCACCGCTGTTTGAATGCGGGTGGTGTAATTGAGGCCGGAAGGAAGACTATTCACAGTAGCGAGAAACCGCTTGCCGTCATTTGTATTGCCATCTCTGTTGTCAAATTCCTGCATCAGGATGGTTCGGTCGTTGGCATCGTTCAGAGAACCGTTGCCTTCAAAATCCAGAATCACCCTTGGGAAGGTTACCGGCGCCGGTGCATTGTTGAGATCGGTGTACACCACTTCAAAACGGAAGGTTGTATACGAAGTCCCGGTCTGCGGAGCACATAGGGCATTGGTAAAATTCTGTCCCGGACTGAACGTAAAGAACTGACGGGCCGGATTGATGGTATTGTTGTTGTCGTTGCAATCGCCTGAAGTGGCAATCAGTTCCGATGGAAGGAAACCATGAAGGGGACGAACACAATTGGAAACCGTTATACCGGCACCATACCCGTCTCCATCGTTGTCAAGTGTCCATGTGATGTTGGTGACTTCTGTAATTACAACAGGCTCCGAGGTTTTCGGACAGTTCTGCGCATTCGTCACCACAACAGTGTACGAACCTGCCTGATTGACTGTGAGCTGATCGTTGGTGGCACCGGTCAGATTGCTGCCGTTGCGTTGCCACTGATGGGTGAGTCCGGTACCAGTATTGGCCTGAAGAACGAGCGATCCGCCCTGGCAAAAACTGGTTGTCGCAGGAGTTGTTATGGTAGCAACCGGCAATGGGGTTACGTTGACGACCACACCTGCTGATGTATCTGAACAAACCCCGGCGATGATGGCAATTGCTTTATATGTGCCAGCCTGGTTTACCGACAGTGTCTGGTTGGTGGCTCCGTTTACAGGAACTTCATTTCTCAGCCATTGAACTCCTGCTGAACCTATGTTGCTCACGAGAATATTGGTACTTGAACCTTCACAAATGGAAAGTGGACCAGATGGAGAAACGACAGGATTCACCACATTAACCGTCACAACAGCAGAACTGTCTTTGCAACCGGATGCTGTGGCAGTGGATACCAAATAATAAAATCCTGCAGTGGAAACCGAGATGCCGGCTCCTCCTGAAACAGGTACACCGTCATTTTTCCATTGGTTGGTCTGGCCTAAAACCGGGTTGGTGTGGGTAAGAACAACACTGCCGTTTGCACATATCGAAAGAGGACCTGCAGGAGAAACGACCGGAGCCGGTTTCGGATTCACATTCACCACAACTGCATTGGAAGTATCGGTGCAGGTTCCTGACATGGCAACGGCTTTATATGTTCCGGCCAGTGTTGCATTGAGAGTAAGACTGGTTTGGCCAGACAGTTCCACATTGTTGCGGAGCCATTTGCGGGTTGAACCCACAGAGAATGAACCGGTCAGTAGTGCGGCATCACCAGAACAAATGGTCAATGGACCAGCTGGTGTGATGGTGGCCAACGGCGCCGCAAGTACGGTTACTTTTACTTCATTGCTGAAAACAACCAATGCCCCACCTGTTGCTTTCCGACGGAACCATTTGGTGACATTCAGAACGGGTGCCTGGAAAGTAGCGTTGGTAGCAGTATTGATGTTCTGCCAGCTACCCGATGCGGTACTGTCCTGCCACTGGTAGGTGAACGTTGTAATTCCGCCACCCGATGCATCCTGCACATTGGTAAAGGCCTGTGGTGCAACACCTGCACAGATGGTTTGATCGGCAGCAATGGATCCACCTACAAAACTGGATGATACCAGAGTAAATGCAGCCTGAGCAGACCCTCCGTTCTCAACTGTCCGGATTTCAACCAAAGAAGTTGAACCTAAGGCTCCCAGATCTATATCGTTATGAACATCGCAACAACCAACATGTTCAAACACCTGTACTCCATTTACCAGAATACGGATCTGATCGTCGTGATTGGAGATATTCAATTTATATGAACCCGGAGTGAATCCCTGACGTTTCAACACAAAAGTGAAATTATCAGATGGGACAGGACAACCGGCATAACCAGAAAAAGACGAAGGAGATGCGCCCGGACTCCACTGGTCTGCCGTGTTGACATCCAGTGCATTTACGTTATAAAATCCAAGATAAGTGTTGCCCGTTCCCAGATTCACATCTGTACCGGAATAGGCGTACAGATTCCAGCTGTTGGAGCCCGACTGAGAAGGATTTCCCTCTGGAAAAACAACCGTAACCTGAACCACATTACTAATGACGGATTCGGTTCCATTAAAGGCTTTCCTTCTGTATTTGGTTGTTGTCAACAACGAACCTGGCTGAAAAGAAACACTGGTGGCCAAATTGATATCGGCCCAGGTGTGAACATCTGAGCTGTCCTGCCATTGATAGGTTACGGTATTGGTTTGGCCACCGGAAGCAACCTGTGCATTCGAAATAACAGATGGAGTTCCCCCATTACACAGCAACTGATCGCCGGAAATGGAACCTGCTGTTAACGGTGAAAGGGTGAGCGTGAAATCGAGAACAGCTCCACCGCCACCTTCCACCATCCGAATCTCGATGGTGCTGTTTGCATCCAGTGTTCCCAGCGTTAGGGTCGGATTGGTGGAACAGCAACCGGCTGAATACACAGAAGTTCCGTTTAGTAAAACATTGATTCCATCATCATGTGTTGGAATGGTCATTACGTATGGGCCGGTTGGGAATCCTTTTCTCTTATGCACCCAGGTGAAATTATCTACCGGAACCACACATCCCAGATAACCAGCTGCAGAAGAAGGGGAAGCACCAGAACTCCACTGACTGGTGGTGTTCACACTCAGACCGGAAACGGTATAGAATCCACGGTAAAGATTACCGCTTCCGAGTGCAATGTCGGTTCCGGTATAGGCATACACATTCCAGGAATTCACCGGAAAGACAGCCGGATCCCCGGAACCTGCTCCGTTTGAAACAACCACCACCGAAGAAGTGTCTTTACAACCTGTGGCATTGGTCACAATTACAGAATAAGAACCCACTCCAACTCCGGAAAGGAGGGCATTGGTTTGTCCGGACATGGGACTGTTACCTGAAAGCCATTGATACGTGAGACCAGTCCCGGTGTTGGCATTGAGATCTGCCGTTAAGGAGGAGCAAAGTGAAACAGGTCCTGCTGGTGTAACCGATGCAGTAACCGAAGCTCCGGATCCGATGACAAGGCCTGCAGATGTATCGGTACAGGTTCCGTTGACATATTTCAGACGGTATGTTCCCGTTTGGGTGGCGGTGAAAGAAAAGGCATTGGCACCCGGAATGGCAACCCCATTACGCAGCCACTGATAGGTTCCAGGAAGATTTCCGCCTGTCATTGTCAGGATGGTGGATGCACCGGGGCAAAGCTGTGTTTGTGTGGAGGTAATTTCCGGAGGACCGCAGGCGATGTTGAAATCATTGGACTCGGTGATTGCCCAGCGGCCGTCAGTCGTTTGGGACCGGACATACAATTTATGATCGCCCAGTGTAATAGAAGTTGGGATGGTAATCACCCGGGTTACTTCCACTGAATCGCCTGATGAGAACGCCTGAAGGGCAGTTCCCAGGCCAACGCCCGGATCAGTATCGATGAAGTATTCAATTCTGGATACTTTTCCTGATGCAAGTGAAGAAGCGGCTACCACAAAAAAGGACCGGGATTCTGTCTGACCATAGCCCCTGTTATTTTTGGCCCGGATGTAAAGAGTATGAAATCCGGCACTCAGACTGGAAACCGGGATGACGGAGGTTTTCTCTGATGAATCGGCGGATGGATTGATGGCGATTTTTGTTGCCAATCCGACACCCGGATCGGTATCAAAGAAATATTCCAATCCCGTGATCGGACCGGCAGTGAGTGAAGCAGAGGAAACAATGAAGAACGAACGGGATTCCGCCATTCCATAACCACGGTTGTTTCTGGCACGAATGAATAAGGTATGGAATCCTGAAGAGAGACTGGAAACCGGAATGATGGCGGTTTTTTCGGATGAATCGGCGGAAGGATTGATGGCGATTTTTGTTCCCAATCCGACACCGGGATCTGTATCAAAGAAATACTCAAGACCACTGATCGGACCGGCCGTAAGTGAAGCAGACGATGCAATGAAAAAGCTTCTGGATTCCGTCATACTGTAGCCACGGTTGCTTTTCGCACGGATGTACAGAGTATGAAATCCTGCACTGAGGCTGGAGATCGGAACCACGGCAGTTTTCTCAGATGAATCTGCAGAAGGACTGACGGTGATTTTCGTTCCCAGACCTACACCCGGATCGGTATCAAAGAAATACTCAAGACCGGAGATCGGACCTGACACCAGTGATGAGGCAGACGAAATGAAAAAGCCTCTGGACTCTGTTTGCGACCAGTGCTTTGACATCCGGGTGCGCACAAACAAGGTGTGGAAACCTTCGGACAAACCCGAAACCGAAACGGTCTGGTTGATGGTGATCGAATCACCTGCCGTTGAAGCGGTAAGATTGAAACCATTTCCAATACCCGGATCGGTATCGAAAAAGTATTCGCCTCTGTTCACCTGTGCCTGAGCAGACAGACAGATGAAGGCAAGCAGAAAGACAGCCAGGGCAAGAAGGCGCCCGGGTTGAAGATTGTTTTTGAATTGATGGTACCGACCGGATTCAGAGTGGTGAAGCGGCACATTACTGGCCGGGTTCACTTCCTGTTTCGTTTCGGTAAACGTCCACCCAATTCCTCTGAGGAACCTCATAGGAGTATCGATTAGGGTGGAAATTAGTTTTGCTTTGTGCTGGTTACTTTGATGGTCATGCTACCACCGGCAGGCACAGTTGCACCCGTTGTAATGCTGAAGGATTTGATAACAGGCAATGCAGGCACAGCAGAATTGTTCCAGTTAAATGTGCCGCCATAAACACCCATCTGTCCACCAGCAACTCCGCCGGTTTTTGCTGGTCCGCCGGCAGGCTGGAAGTTTTGGGAGGGACTGAATGTAGCGTTGCTGAAGGTTGTCATTTGAGGGTCGGTATTTACCACGTTGCTCACACCGGAATTGGTTCCGTAAGGAAGTGCATCCTGGGTTGTTCCAAATGTGATGTTGTTGTTAAACACTGAATTGGAACAGCCGGCCGGACTTGTGGTGTGGAAGATATTATTTTCAATTATTAAATTGGTGACATTGGCAAAGACCTGGTCGAAATTGCCAACTCCTGCACCTTGTCCGCCATAAAACACGTTGTTTGAAACAATGCAGTTGGCTGACGAAGAGAAGTTCATAAGCGGGGCAATTCCATTCAGAATACCGCAACCGGTAGTCTCAGCAAATACGTTGTTCTGAATAATAAAATTTGTGACTGTATTATTGTTCACGTTGATTCCGGGTCCGCAATTCATACCGAAATAGTTATTCGCAATAAGCCATCCCGAAAAGGAACCGGAATTGAAACCCATATACGTGCTGCTTCCATCAAACCAGCAACGGAGTACCTGGCAGTTGGAGACAGAAGCACTTACGTTAATCGCAGATGAAACCCCTGCAAAATAAAGTCCTATGAACGACGAGCCATTGGCTGCTGCATCCTGAAGATCAAACCGATGTCCGATTCTGGATAAAGCTGAATTTTCCTTTTTCTCTCCCGGGCGCATACCCACTCCAATGAAAGTGAGCTTTATATTGACCAGAAACCGCCCGGTGCTGTTGTTGGTATAGTTGGATGGAGAAGAGGCAATGTAAATGGTATCACCACCAGTGGCAGCATCAATGGCTTCCTGAATTGTCGTAAACTGACCAGGACCATTGAGGTTGTTATTCACCGTATGGATGGTTGCAAATGATGCCAACGTACTGAAGAAGAAGGCGCTGAACAGAGAGACGAAAAAGGTAGACGTTTTCATGGTATAAACTGATTGAAGATGATTGATTCGATGATAAGAGACTCCAAAATGTACGGACACAATTTCAGAATGCCAAAAGAAGGGAAACGAAAATCCGAATGCAATACCACTTTCGTGTGATGGGGTGTGATTTGCATCATCATAGAAATAGTAATATGGAGATAATAATATCAACCGGTCTGGCACAAATCAGGAAGTTGAAGATTTGCCATTTCAGCTGGACTATAATAGCATAAACCCGTTTGAACCGGACACCCACTATGGTTTGGATTAGGAAGATTGAACCTGTTTTCAGAGTGAAAACGAAGTTGCGGCCAGCCCGGGAAACAGAATGTAAACACAGGTATGACAGAGTTTGAGTAGGCTTATATCGAAAGAACTACGAGACATCTACCAGACAACTACGAAAGAAACCCGAAAAAAGAGTAGGACTAAGACGGGTGGAAGACTATATTGGCAGCCGGTTGAAGAGAAAGAAGAATTCTAAAAAAAACTGCAATCCAACCAGAACAGGATGGGAAAACTGACAGGCATTATCCGGTTCACCGGAAAGCTGGGCGGGCTCAGTATTTATGAAATGAACGGACAGCACATTGTCCGGCAATCGTATGGACCTGATGCCGACACCATCCGGAAGAATCCCAATTATCAGGGACTGAGGGAGCGCAACCAGGAATTTGGCCTTGTGAGCCGGGCAGCAAAAATGTTGCGAAGCGGTTTTTCGACCCTGCTAAAAGAACTGGGCGACAAGGATGTACACCATCGTTTGACACAGACGTTTCTGGCCATAAAAAATCTGGATACCCAATCGGAGAAGGGGCACCGTCTGGTGGATATTGGTTTAAAGACGAACGAAGGACGGAATCTTTTATCGGGATTTGCATGTCGGGCAGCCGGGAGGAAAGACGATGCGATTTTATCTGCAGGAAAGCAGGCAATTGACAACAAGGTATTTTCCCTGAGCTGGTCACCGGAACTGCTTTTGCCCAAAGGCGGGGTGGAAATCTGGCTTGATCTGGTCTGGATAAGAGCAGATTTTGCCAACCGGAAGATGGCATCGGAAGCATTGGCCCGGACTGTACTAAAAAAAGACAGTGAGCCGGTTTTGATACCGATGCCCGGAACGCTGGAAGGAAAAGAAGGATTGCTGTTTCTGGCGATCGGGGTGCAGTATGGGCGGGCTGATGGAAGCGTGATTGGCGAAAATCAGTGGAAGGGATTGTGGGTGGTTTAGCATTGCCCGAAACTCCGGCCTCTCTCATCGAAACGCAATTGGATTTCAGCAGGCAAATGAAGTTATTGCCTGTTGAATATGGTTATGAATTTACGACTACTTAGCACCACCCTCCTTCTTCTTTTCATCCTTCCATTTGGAGGAAATTCTCAGACCAAAAGCCAGATCCGCAAAACGGAAAAGCTGTTTAAAAACCAGGGAGAAATTCATTTCTGGTTCCTTCTGAAGAAGAAAGCCGACATAAAAGAACTGACAAGAGCCATTTCCATCGACCATGTGAAAGGCGATACGGTTTATGCATTTGCCAACAAACGTGGTTTGCTTCGCTTCTTCGAACTGGGATACGCCCGTTTTGAACTGATGGATACACCGGCGCAGCAATACCGGAAATCACTGAAAAAAGACAAACGAAAAGGTCAGGCCAGTGTGCAGGTGTTTGACAATTACCCGACCTATCCTCAGTACGAACAGATCATGCAGCAGTTTGCCACGGATCATCCTGCGATCTGCAAACTTGTCAATCTGGGAACGCTTCCAAGTGGAAGAAAAATTCTGGCCTTAAAAATTACCGACAGCCTTTCGAAACGGGAGAATGAACCACAGTTTCTATACACATCCACCATGCATGGAGATGAAACTGCGGGTTATCCTCTGATGCTCAAGCTGGCAGACGAAATACTGAACGGGTATAATGTGAATCCACGACTGACGCAACTGGTGAATCAGATGGAAATCTGGATCAACCCGCTGGCCAATCCGGACGGAACTTACCACGGAGGAAACAATTCGGTGGCCAGTGCAACCCGGTACAATGCCAATAATGTGGACCTTAACCGCAATTACCCCGATCCTCAGGACGGACCGCACCCGGATGGAGAATCTTATCAGCCGGAAACCAAAATTTTCATGGCCTTTGCTGATTCAATGGATTTTGTGATGTCAGCCAACTTTCATGGGGGAACTGAAGTAGCTAATTTTCCATGGGATACCTGGCAGATCCGGCCGGCCGATGAAGCCTGGTGGACAACCGAATCTGTGCGCTTTGCTGACTCTGCCCGTGCCCATGCACCTGCCAATTACTTTACCGATATCCTGGGCTACCCAAATCTTCCTGGTGTGACACAGGGATTTGACTGGTACGAAGTGAACGGCGGCCGCCAGGATTATATGAACTGGTATAAAAACTGCCGGGAATTCACAGTCGAATTGTCTGACACCAAGCTGATTCCGGAAAACCAGATCGCCAACCACTGGAGCTATCTCCGTGAATCGCTTCTGGGCTACATGGAAGCGTCACTTCGGGGATTCCGTGGAACAATCACCGATTTGTGTACCGGAAAACCAATCAGGGCCCGGGTGAAAATCCTGAATCATGACAAAGACAGCTCTCATGTGTACAGTTCATCCGTTCTGGGAAATTATCACCGGCCTGTTGCAGCCGGAAACTGGCAGGTTGAGTTTTCAGCTCCAGGTTACCAGTCAGTTATATTACCTGCTGTATCGGTTCTGAATAACCAACCAGCAACTATACAGAATATGGGACTCCAGCCTCTTTCACCGAAGGCTTCTTTTTCCAAAAAGTCCTCAGACATCTGCGGCAGAGAAATTCAATTTAAAGAACTGTCCGGCAGCGGGGTTCAGTGGAGATGGGATTTCGGAGACGGAACCTCGTCTCTGGAACAAAACCCAACGCACAGCTACAACCATTCGGGCACATTCACGATTCAACTGAAAGTAACCAACTGTGCCGGAAGTGATTCCGTTGTGGCCATCAATGCGGTCACGATTCATGCCACTGAAAATCCGGTGTTAATCGGTGATACCAGTATCTGCGGTGCTGTTCCACACACACTCACCGGAACTTCACTGTCATCCGTTGTGTGGTACAATGCTGCCACAGGAGGTGTCGCCCTGGATACCAGCAATCAGTTTACAACACTTCCTTTGGTATCAACACAAACGTTTTATGCTCAAAGTATTAAGTCTTTGGCAGTTCCGAACATAGGGCCAGCCAGCAATACATTTGGAGCAGGTGGTTATTTCACATCGAATGCGTATCACTATCAGATTTTCGATGTCCGGAAATCCTTTGTGCTAAAGTCCGTTCGGGTTTATGCCAATACAGCTGGCAACCGAACCATTCAGCTGCGCAACAGCCAGGGTGTGGCACTGATGAGTAAAACCATTTCCATTCCGCAGGGATCTTCAAGGGTAACATTGGATTTTCAGGTGCCGGTTGGGACTGGCCTTCAGCTAGGACTGGCAGGAGGGCAAGCAAACAACCTGTACCGGAATTCGGGCGGGGCTTCTTATCCATATTCCTATGATGGAATTGTTCAGATTACAGGCAACAGTGCCGGCAATCCGGCTTTCTACTATTTCTTTTATGATTGGGAGATTTCGGCCCGTTGCGAAAGTCCCCGCTTGCCTGTTGTAGCACGGGTTACAAATGCCCCTGTTCCTTCTGTTACGGCAAGTCTGGCAGGGAATATCCTATGCGAAGGCGATACCGTCCGTTTATCAGGTGTATCAAACAATGCACTCAACCCTGAGGTAAAATGGTTTGAGGGAGCCGGTATTCTGGGGAGTGGAGCCCAATTAAATGTGGTGCTTCCGGTTGGAAGTCATACCATTTTCTGTACTGCCCTTTCCCAGGACACCTGTGCCGCTTTGAATCCGGCTGTTTCCAATCAGATAACATTGACTGTGAACACGAAACCAGCAGGCCCTGCTATTCAACTGGTGAATGGTATGCTGGTCTCCGGTTCTGGTCCGGTGACCTGGTTGCTGAACGGACAGGTTGTTTCAACAAATGCTTCTGACAGTCTGGCGCCCTATGCATCAGGCGTTTATACAGCTACAATGGCGGTTCCGGGAGGATGTACTTCACTACCCTCCACTCCGGTGGTGGTGACAGGTCTGAAAACAGATAAGAGTCTTTCGTTTGGAATGTGGTATTCTGATAATGTGTTGTACACAGAAAACCAGACTGGGAAACCGGTGACAATTTCAGTTTTCGGAAGCAACGGACAGAAAGTGCTGGAAAAAGAAATATCAACAGGCACAATCCGGATTGCTTTGAAACCACTTCCGGCCGGACGGTACATCGTGAAAGCCGCGGGTACTGATTATGCGCCGGTTTCATTTCTGCGAAACTAGGTTTACCAATGGCATTTGAAAGGAAATCAGATAAGCTTCTCAGTAAAAATCAGTTTTACCTCCGGCTTTCCCTTCATTTGACGGTGGCATTGGGTTTGGTCGTCATTTCGATTGGATTCGGTGCGATCGGTTATCATGGGTTTGAAGGGATTTCCTGGGTGGACTCCATTTACAATGCTTCCATGATTTTAACCGGAATGGGGCCGGTTACAGTACTGAAAAAAGACATTACCAAAATTTTCGCTTCGCTGTATGCGATTTATGGTGGGATTATTCTGCTGGCCATCACCGGAATCATCCTGGCACCGCTGGCCCACAGACTGTTACATCTGTTTCACCTGAGAGAAGCAGAAGAAGAATAAGGCCCGAATCGTACTCAATTTGATTAAAATTTCTACAAAAAACGCACCACTAAAGCTAAAACCTGGTATCAATCCGGTTTGAAATACTGGAAACAGGCCTATCTTTGGCAAAAATTAATATGGAAAAACCTCCGTTCGACGAAGCCTTTAAAAAGTTCTTATCCTGGTGGCTGAAAAACCAGAGCAGTTATCTTCAAAACAATACCGGAAAGGACTTTCAGATACTGGGGGTGTACAGGGACAAAGGCTGGCCTTTGAAAATGATGTCCGGATCAGAAGATGTTGCCAGCATTGCCGGGATTCAGAATATGTATGAAAACAGTTTTCTTATGCTGGAAAAACGAACCGGTAAAAGAGAACGGCATGGCATCGATTCCAATTACGGAGAGCTGACCAATGTAGGTGCGATTGTCCGCAAGATGAACGATCTGGTCCGGTAATCAGAACGTTAGAAATTCTGCAATCCCCAGAAATTTACTCCGTGTACCACAGTGGCGGGTAAAATGCTTCGGGTACGATGCGTGAGGTAACCCCACATCAGGCCGATCGGAATTATCCGGATGGAACTGAAAACCGCATCCTGGAGATCATGGCTTTCAGAATACCATTTGGGAGCATGCAGAAAGGCCCAGAATACGGTTGTCAGAAACCACCCCAGTCCTGCATTCTTAAAAAACGCACCCAGTCGGGTTTGACCCAGCACTCTGAAAAATTCTTCGGATAATCCGGCTGCAACCAGTCCGGAAAGGATGATGCCCGCAATACTTCCTTCTTCCGCCATGATGGCATCCCAGGTAAGGCTTTCAGGAGAAACCATGTGATTGACCAGTGCACACAAAGCAATGATGGGAATCACAGGAAGAAAGCCATGAAACCGAAAGCCCAGATCTTTCGGTTTGTATTTGAGGAACAGAAAAACCAATGCATGACCGATGGGGAAAACAAACGCTATGGTGGGTAGAACCGCCAGCTTTACCCATGGATTCTGCTGGTCCCAGGGAACAGGCGAAAGGAACCGGAAATAAAAAAATACCAGGCCCAGCATTACGCAACCAATGAATATAACGGTTTCCATCCCAGGTCTTCGCACCGGAAAATCGGGACCTGGAATGCCTTTCAAGGCAAAATAATCAATGATCAGGGCGGATATCAGCATGGTGCTGAGGTAACTCACCACCTGTTTCATGGCCATGTGTTCGTACCCAATGTACAGCACGCAAACAGCCGTTATCACAAGTAGAATAAATGTGAGAAGGTTTGACCGGATACGGGTCAGTTCAGCTCTTAGGAAATCAGTCATTTCACCCGTTTCAGATCGAGGTCGTGAAAATCAAAACTGAAATCGGTGAGAGGAGAAATGGCTTTCATCTTAATTGATTCTGCCTTTCCATCCTGATCCAT